>DCOU01000052.1 GCA_002322525.1 Candidatus Omnitrophica bacterium UBA1562
AATTCATAGAATTTCTCAGGACTAATCCTGGGCAATCTTTCAGATTAACCAGGGCCGGGATAAGTTCGCACAGATAAGTTATGTCGCTAAAGCTACATAATAGCCAGCTCCATAACTTATGTGCTCACTTAGGTGCCGATTTTAATCGGCTCTAAAATCTGTTTTAAAGTTGCAACTGCTGAAAGAACTGCCAGATAACTTGTCTTGGGATTCTCAGGATGTAAAATATTCTCCGTTCGTGTAAATATTCTGCCCGCACTCGATTCTATCTGAATTTCATGAATATTTTTTGTTGTAGAGGGGGAGGCGATAATCCTGACCGTTGTCTTGTTCGGGCCTCTACCCGCTATGCTCAATACCGCAGCTACATTAATATTCTGGGGAAAGTATTTTACTGCTTTAGCGGCAGTGCCTGAAAATAGCACTTTATCTTTTTTTAAATTCTTTAACCTTATTCCTTTGTCTTCGATAAATTTAACGCCTTTAAAAGAAATGGGGTTTTTGCGCGTGGTAAGTATTACTTTTTTTATTTTGCCCATTTTAGCTGCCTTTAAAGCATCGATACCGGAGATAGCGCCACTTGGAATATAAACCTGAGAATTGTGTGTTTCTGTTAAAACTGATAGCTGTTTAAAATGGCCGGCTATCCCTCCCACGCTCATAATCATAATATCGCGCCCCTTAGATAAAACAGCTTTAGCAATATCCCACGAACAGGTGCTTGATGCGGATTCTATTATCAAACTAGACCGGTTAATCAATTGCTCCTGGCTAACCACCACCAGATTTTTCTTTTTAGAAATTGTTCTTGATAATCTTTGGGCCTTTTCAATGTCTATATCATAAAGCGCAACTAACTTAGCGAGTTTCGAAAATTCTTTGACAATTACCTTTGCCAGAGAACTTCCGATTGCACCGCAACCCACAATTCCCACTTTTAATTTTTTACTTTTATCAGACATCATGTCAAGGTTTTACCACGATATTATCAATTAATCTGGTCTTGCCTATCCAGACACTCAGGGCAATTAACACCTTACCCCTTATCTTATCTATGGGCTTCAAATCCTTTGGGTCAACAATTGAGATATATTGTATGCGGGCGCTCTTTTTTCTATTTATTAACTGCCTCATTTTTCTTATGATGCCCGAAGAGTCAACACCACCCTGCTTGATTAAATTTTTAGCTAGAATCAGCGCTTGATATACAACCGCGGCGTCTTGCCTTTCTTCTTTATTTAAATAGGCATTGCGGGAACTCATTGCTAATCCGTCTTTTTCGCGCACTGTCGGCATCACCTTTATTTTTATCGGGATATTTAAATCTTCGGTCATCTTTTTTATAATGCTTGCCTGCTGAGCATCTTTTTGCCCAAAATAGGCAATATCAGGGCTAATTATATTAAAAAGTTTCGTTACCGCTGTAGCCACACCCTTAAAATGTCCGGGTCTAAACTTACCGCATAAACAATCACTTAAATCGGAAACATTAACATACGTTTTATAATTAGCGGGGTACATCTGTTGCGCATTAGGACAAAATATAACATCCGTACCTACTTTTTCGCATAATTGGGCATCGAGCCTTAAGTTTCTGGGATAGCGTTTATAATCTTCGTTTGGACCAAATTGAATAGGATTAACGAATATGCTTACTACAACAATATCATTTTCTGCAGCCGCCTGCCGAATAAGGCTCACATGCCCTTCGTGCAATGCGCCCATGGTCGGCACAAAACCAACGGTTTTGCCTTTAACGTGCGCCTTTCTTGAGAAACTGTTCATTTCTTTTGTACTGCGGATAATCTTCACCCCGCACCTTCTACTTTATTTAGGGCGTCACAAAAGTGCCGCCCTTGATTACACCGATTAAAAAAACGATTACACAGATTAAAAGCATCGTCGGTATTATCTGTGTAATCTACTTCTAAAATCTGTGTAATCATAGGCTGGCACGAGTTTCGTGACAGCCTATCTACTTTATTCCGTCTATTTCTATTTACCCATTGCATATACCTCACCATTTTTAACAAAGATATAAATGAATATAAAGAAGGTGCGGGGTTCATATAATCTCTCTTAATGGCTTTAAAACAAATTCCCGTGCAAACATCCGAGGATGAGGAATTACCAGATTCTCTCTTTTTATAACCTTATTTGCGTAGAGCAGGATATCTAAATCTATTTTGCGAGGGCCCCAACGAACGGTTTTTTTGCGGCCTAAATCTTTTTCTATTTTTTTTAAGGCCGCGAGAAGTAATTGAGGCCTAAGTGAAGTTCTGATTTTTATGGCAGCGTTCAGGAATTTGCCTTGGGCAGGGTCGCCCATAGGCTCGGTTTCATAAATCCGCGAAGCCTTCTCTATTTTTATACCTTTGGTTTTGGCTAAATAATCCAATGCCTTTTTAATATTCTCTCTTCTGTTTCCTAAATTAGAACCTACGCCTAAATAACAAACTATCACAGGATTCTTCTTAAGCGTTCAACGGCTTCCTGGATTCTCTCTTTAGATATAGTCAATGCCATCCGGATATAGCCCTCACCGTATTTACCAAAACCTACACCTGGAGTAACAACAATATCTGCCTTTTCTAATAACAATGTAGAGAATTTTATGGAATCGGTTTTTTTGGGAATTTTCAACCAGACATAAAAAGTAGCTTTGGGCACAGTGACCTGCCAACCCAGAGACTGTAAACCTGCAATTAAGGTGTTGCGTCTTTCTTGATAAAGCTGACATATATCTTTAATGTGTTGTTGAGGTCCTTCTAAAGCAGTAATACCTGCTAATTGGATGGCGGAAAATATTCCCGAATCAATGTTAGATTTAACTTTGGCTAATGCAGAAACTAATTGTGCATTGCCGCTTGCCCATCCAATACGCCAGCCAGTCATATTGTAAGTTTTAGATAAAGAATGGAACTCTATACCTAAATCTTTTGCACCTTCAACTTCTAAGAAACTAGATGGCCTATATCCATCATAGGCAATTTCAGAATAGGCCAAGTCTGAAATAACAATGATTTTATTCTTAGTAGCAAACTTAACGATATCTGTGTAAAAATCTCTTTCTGCAATGCTCGCCGTTGGATTATTAGGATAATTAATATACACTAATTTTGCTTTCCGCAGGATATTCAAGGGAATTTTTTTTAAGTCAGGTAAAAATGCATTTTCTTCCTTAAGCGGCATAATATATGGTTTTCCGCCGGCAAGGATTGTCCCGCCTTTATAAGGCGGATAACAGGGATCCGGCACTAAAGAATAATCACCACCATTTAAAAATGCTAAAGGAAAATGGGCAATACCTTCTTTGGAGCCAATTAAAGGCAATATTTCAGTTTCAGGGTCGAGTTTTACATTGAAACGCCGCTCTGACCATTGCGCAATGGCCTTACGTAACCCTGATAGCCCTTGGTCTAAGGCGTAACGATGAGTTGAAGGATCGCGCGCTGCCTGATATAATCTATCAATAATGTGCGCAGGCGTAGGTTGATCCGGATCGCCAACTCCCAAATCAATGATGTCCCTGCCTTCCTGTTTGGCATTCCTCTTCGCCTTATCTATTTCAACAAACAAGTAAGGTGGTAAATCCTGTAATTTTTTTGAAAGCTTAAACATTTTGTTTCTCAATTTTAATTTAATTTTTTCTTTAAACTATGAACCATGAACTAAGAACTATGAACTATTTTAATACGTCCTGCATTGAATATAGACCTGCGGGCTTACCCGCAACCCACTTAGCTGCCTTCAATGCTCCCAGAGCGAATAAATCGCGCGAATGCGCCTGATGTTTTATCTCAATACGCTCAGAATTACCACAAAAGATAATGGTATGGTCTCCTATTATATCGCCCAGCCTTATAGCATGGGTAGGGATTTCTTTTTTGGTCGTATCGGTTAAAATCTGGGCAAATTTTTTAGCTGTGCCTGAAGGAGCATCTTTTTTGGCTTTATGATGTGCCTCCACAATTTCTATGTTATAATCCGGCCCCAATCTTTTGGCGATTTCCGGCAATATGGCAAATAAAACATTTACACCTACAGACATATTCACAGAAAATACTACAGGAACGACTCGAGAGACCTCTTCTAATTTTTTCAGTTGCGCATCATTGAGTCCGGTTGTGCCTAAAACTAAGGCCTTCTTATATCTGGCTACATAATCTAAATTGTCTTGAGTTGCTTCGGGAGCCGTGAAGTCCACAAATACATCCACCAGAAATAACCCATCAGCGCTGGAAGATATCTTTATTTTACCCAATTCCTTACCAATTTGCGGAGTAGCTTTTTTCTCTAAAGCCAAGGTGACTTCAAAATCTTTATCATTACAGGCTAATTCAAATATACGCCTGCCCATTTTCCCACAGACACCAGCAATCCCCAATTTTATCATTTATAACCGCTCCTTGTTTAGTTCTACGGTTCGTTAGTTCTACGGTTCGTTGGCTAATGGCTTGATGAAGCTTTCGAACATTAGAACTATAGAACCTTAGAACTTTAGAACAATAGAACTATTTAAAAAGTCCGTATTCTTTTAATGCCTTCTTTAGTTTTTCTAAATTCTCTGGCGACATAGGGCACATAGGAAGCCTTAAATCCGGCTCGCACATACCCAACAGCCCCATTGCGGTCTTAACCGGTATGGGATTGGTTTCAATAAACACGGCCTTAATCAAAGGCAATAACTTATAATGAATCTCCTGGGCTTTTTTAAGGTTCCCTTTTTCAAATTCAGCCACAAGACTTACGACATCTTTAGGCACAATATTCGCTACTACTGATATTACGCCTGTTCCGCCGATACTTAATACAGGTAAAGTAAGGCTATCGTCTCCGGAAATTAAGTCAAAATTTTGTCCGCACAATTGCTTAATGCGCGACATCTGATCCAAATTTCCTGAAGCTTCTTTTACTCCTACTATTGTTTTACAATCATGCGCTAATTTAGCTATGGTTTCAGGTTCAATGTTCACACCTGTTCGAGAGGCAATATTGTAAATAATAATCGGGATATCGACGGATTCAGCAACTGCCTTAAAATGCTCATAAAGGCCTTTTTGCGTGGGACGATTATAATATGGAGAAACCTGCAAAGACGCATCTGCGCCGGCAATGGCTGCGTGGCGCGTCAACAAGATCGCTTCTTCCGTAGAATTTGAGCCTGTACCCGCAATAACCGGTATCCTTCTTTTTACCTGCTCAATAGTAATTTCGATTACCCTATCGTGCTCATCGAAGGATAAAGTTGCAGATTCACCTGTCGTGCCGCAAGGCACAATTCCGGAAGTGCCGTTTTTAATATGGAATTCTATTAAATCCCTCAGTTTCTGTTCATCCACAACTAGATTCTTTTCGCCGGCGGCGAATCCCTGCCTGTCCGGCAGGCGGGCGCCTTTGGCGGAAAACGGCGTAACTATGGCTACAATTGAACCTCTAAACATACTGCCTCCTTTACCGGCCGGCCTCACATCTTAAGCCGGCGTGCTAAACGGTGCTCACTTATAGTCGCACCAGCACCCTTTGTAAGCTATTTTTGCTTTACCTTCTAACCAGACATTCCTAAATTTATCACTTATTTTATCAAAGTAAACTTTTAATATCTCTTGGCTTTTTGTTTGTACGTTGATTTTAGTAGCGAGTAGAGAGTAGCGAGTAGCGAGTATTAAAGCTGAAGCCACTGCGCCTGTTCCACAAGCCAAAGTCTCATCCTCTACTCCTCTTTCGTAAGTTCTAATTTTTATAGAGTTATTGCTTAATGCCTCCACAAAATCTACATTTGTTCCAGATGGTTTAAATTTCTGATGATAACGAATCTGCCTACCCAGATTAACTACATTGATCTCATCTAAGCCCTCGACAGAAATAACTGTATGTGGCACGCCGGTGTTAATAAAATTTACTTTTAATAGACGGTTATTTATCTTAATGGGGATATCCAACTTTATCTCTTTTGGATCGGTTAATTTTATTTTTACCCCGTTAGAAACTATTAAGTTAGCACTTATATGCGCGGTGTTTCTAACGGGGTTTACATTATCTCTCTTTACTTCAGCTTCAATAATTCCAGCTTTAGTCTGAATTTTAAGATACGGTTTGCCCATGTATAAAGCAACGCACCTGGCCCCGTTTCCGCACATTTGGGCCTCTGAACCGTCAGGATTAAAGATACGCATTTTTACATCGGCAATTTTAGACTTTTCTAAGAAGAGTAGCCCATCCGCACCTACCCCAAACTTTCTATCGCAAATCTTTTTTGCTAAAGACTGGCAACTGGTAAGCCGGGACACCCACGCTGTAGCGTGGGTCGGATAACTATTTTCAATAACCACAAAGTCATTTCCCGAAGCTACCATCTTGGTAAACCCCGTTAGAAATTTTGTTTTATAATGCTTTTGCTTTGGTATTTCTAACGGGGTAAAATTAATCTTTGGCATATTACAAACCTAAAAGAAAAACTCTAAAAAACATATTTTTGATATCATTATAGACACTTTTCAGAGACCTAAAAGAAAGGGCGGAATTATTTCATTACGGATTAAATCCACGTGGGCCTCTCTTTTTCTAATTACAAATACCTTATCCTTTATTACTAAGGCCTCTTCAGTCCTGCGCCTGGAATTATAATTAGAAGACATACTAAATCCGTAGGCGCCTGCACCCATTATTGCTAAATAATCTCCTTCTTTGACGCAGGGCAATCTTCGAGCTTTGGCAAAGAAGTCCGCACTTTCGCAAATTGGGCCAACTACATCTACTTTTTCCGTTTTCCCTTGTCCGCTGTCCGTCATCCCTAAAGGAAGAATTTGATGATATGCTTCGTATAAAGCAGGCCTGATCAAATCATTCATCCCTGCGTCCACAATAACAAATTTCTTTTTAGGCGTGGATTTAATGTATAAAATCTTGGTAACTAAAATACCGGCGTTCCCTGCAATAAACCTGCCCGGCTCCAAAATTATTTTTAGTTTTGCCTCTTTCAATAAAGGCAAGACATTTTGAGCAAATTTTTGCGCAGTCTGAGGTGTCTCTTTATCGTAAATAATTCCTAAGCCGCCTCCGATATTTAGATATTCTAAATGTATGCCTCTTCTCTTTAACTTGGCGATAAACTTGGCCATCTTGGTAATTGCTGCCACATAGGGAACGCTCTCGGTAATCTGAGAACCTATATGTATATGCAAGCCACAGATATTTAGGTTAGCAAATTTATTTCGGATTAAGAATATTTTATAGGCACTATTAAAATCTATGCCAAATTTGTTGGTAATTTTGCCGGTAGTAATAAATTTATGAGTTTTGGGTTCTACGTCAGGATTTATCCTTATCGCTACCTTGGCAATTTTATTCAAGCTTCTTGCTATACGGTTAATATTTTCTAATTCAGATAAGGACTCGGCATTAAAAAACAAAATTCTTCTTCTTATAGCCTCTTCTATTTCTATATCTGTTTTACCTACTGAGGCATAAACAATCTTCTGTGGTGGACAGCCTACCTTAATTGCCCTAAATAGTTCTCCACCAGATACGATATCTAATCCTGCCCCTTTATCAACCAAGGCTCTTAAAACAGCAAGATTAGAATTAGCTTTAACAGAATAGCAGATTAAGGGTCCAACCTCCCGGAAGGCAATTTTTAATTTAACAAAGTGGTCGATTAAAGTATGGTAACTGTAGATATAAAGAGGCGTGCCAAACTGCTTTGCTAAATCTAAGACTTTTATATCTTCACAATAAAGATAATTTCCTTTATATTTAAATTCGTGCATATTTTCCTTAATCAATCCCTATCTAATCTGGCGGTCCAGATTTTAAGCTGTCTGGCCACAAGTTTCGGGCTTGTGCCGCCGTAAGAGGTCTTAAGATTTACCGACGCCCAGGCATTCAAAATATTTCTTACGTCCAAACCCAACTTCTTTGAATATTTCTGCAATTCGGCTGAAGTTAAACCGGAAAGTTTTCTTCCTTTATCTAAACAATCCTTGACTATTCTGCCTACAATATCATGTGCCTCTCTGTAAGAGGACCCTTTTTTAATTAGATATTCTACGATATCAACGGAAAATAAAGATTCATCCTTTAATTTTGCTGCTATTGCTTCCTTCTCTATTACAATATTCTGAAATAACTCTATAAATATCTCCAATATATTTTCCATCGTATCTACGGCATCAAAAAGCGGAGGTTTGTCTAATTGTAAATCCCGGTTATACGATGAAGGAAGCCCCTTCATTAAAATAAGAACGCTGGATAGGGCGCCGTGTATTTTACCGACAGAGCCCCGGATTAATTCCAATACATCCGGATTTTTCTTATGCGGCATAATACTGGAACCTGTGCAGAAAGAAAAATCGATATCAATAAAATTGAATTCTCTGGTGGACCATAAAATTAAGTCTTCTGAAATTCTGGATAAATGTACGGACAATATGGACAAATCCGCCAATATTTCCATGATAAAATCCCTGTCACTTACACTATCGATACTGTTTTCTGTCAGTTTTTTAAAACCGAGTTGGGTTTTTACATAAGCCCTATCAATAGGTAAGCCAGTGCCTGAAAAAGCGCAACTACCCAAAGGCATTGAGTCTAATCTTTTCCCTGCATCAATAATTCTTTGTTTATCTCTCTCTAAGCTTTCAATATAAGCGAGCATTTGATGCGCAAGCAGTACGCACTGCGCTACTTGTAAATGCGTATAGCCCGGAATAATTACTTTTGCATTATTCTTGGCAAATTTTAATATTGATTTCTGAAATAAGTTAATCAAATCCAGCAGTTCCTGCATTTCATCTTTTATATACATTCTCACATCCAGAGCGATCTGGTCGTTTCTGGAGCGGGCAGTGTGTAATTTATACGCTGCCGGTCCGATTCGCTTTATTAGCGCATCCTGAATATTGGAATGTATATCCTCAGCATTAGGGTCAAACTTAAACCTACCATTCATTACATCTTTGAAAATAGAATTAAGCCCTTTTACGATTAAAGCTGCGTCTTTTAGAGGTATTATTCTTTGCTTACCTAACATCTTAGCATGGGCAATGCTGCCTAAAATGTCGTATTTAGCTAACCTCTTATCGAATGAAATACTTGAGGTAAACTTATCAGTCAGCGCAGTTGTTTCTTTAGGAAATCTACTGCCCCATAATTTTTTTGTCATTGTTATCTCCCATTCTACCCTTATCTCGCTCGCCTTAGGGACAGTCCCCTTAGGAATCATTTAGCATAGTCCTGTCGGGGACAGTCCCGGCTGGCTGTGCTAGTCTATCTTTTATAGGGCATCCCCCAGATCTTGATAAAACCGGAAGCATAATTCTGGTTGAATTTATCTTCCTTGCCATAAGTGCTTAATTCTTTTTTATATAATGAATATGAGGACTTCCTTCCTGCCGGAATACAACTCCCTTTGAATAACTTTAGTTTTATGGAACCCGTAACGTGTTTTTGTGTAGAATTCACGAAACTATCCAATGCCTCTTTTAAAAGAGAATACCAGAGTCCATAATAAACCAGCTCTGCATATTTAAGTGAGATAATCTCTTTAAAATGCGCCAGTTCCCTGTCTAAAACCAGACTCTCTAATTCTTTATGCGCAACATGCAGTATGGTTGCCGCCGGCGCTTCGTAGATTTCTCTGGATTTAATACCCACTAGTCTATTTTCCACAAGATCAGTCCTGCCTACTCCATAAAGACCGCCGATTTCGTTTAACTGATTAATTAAAGTTTTTAATTTATAAGTCTTGCCGTCGAGCTTTTTAGGTACGCCTTTTTCAAAATAAATCTCAATATATTTAGGGTAGGTAGATATCTGGGTCGGGCTTTTAGTTATCAAATAGGCGTCCTCGGGCGGTTCCTGTTCCAGATTTTCTAACACGCCTGCCTCGATACTTATCCCCCAAATATTCCTATCAATGCTGTATGGCTTTTTCTTGCTTACATCAATAGGAATATTGTACATATGCGCATACTCTATTTCTTCTTCCCGCGATTTAAATTCCCAATCTCTGACCGGGGCAATAATCTCTAATTTTGGGTCTAATATTCCTACTGTAACCTCAAATCTCACCTGGTCATTACCTTTACCTGTGCAGCCGTGAGCCACGGCATGGGCTTTTTCTTTATGTGCTATTTCCACCAGATACTTGGCAATCAAGGGCCTCCCCAATGCCGTTGCCAGCAGATATTTTCCTTCATAGATAGCATTTGCTTTTAAAGCGGGGAGCACAAAATCTTGCACAAATTCATCCTGAAGGTCTTTGATATATACTTTTGAGGCGCCGGCAGCAAGAGCTCGCATCTCTATTGCTGCGAAATCTTCGCCTTTTCCTAAACCCTGGCCCAAATCCGCAATAAAACAGATAACCGCGCATCCTTGCTCTTTTAACCATCTCACCGCACAGGAAGTATCCAAACCGCCAGAATAAGCTAGTATGACTTTCTTCATATCTCTTTTATTGCTCTATTGCTATATTGTCATATTGCTTTTATTGCCAGTTTAACAGCACAACTTTGTTAAATTTTAGCC
>DCOU01000115.1:0-2006 GCA_002322525.1 Candidatus Omnitrophica bacterium UBA1562
GGTTGAAGGAATTTTAACCTGTTTTAAGCATAAATTCAAAACAATCTATGATTTTTACAGAACTTATTAGAAATAAAGAAGTTACAAAGGACTGTCCTTATAAAAAGGCTAAAATTTAACAAAGTTGTGTTAAAAGAAAGAAAATTAGTCAGATGCTTGATAATAGATGGTTAAATTTGTTTTGAAAATTCATAGAATAAAAATTAAAATTACTAGTTACGAGTTACTAATTTACTAGTTACGAACAATGTATTATCCATCATTGAAAGAATTTTTAAAACTATCTAAAAAGGCCAATCTCATCCCGGTTTATAAAGAAATCAGCGCGGATTTAGATACGCCGGTTTCTGCTTTTTTAAAAATAAAAAAGGATGGCTATGCGTTTTTGTTTGAGTCCGTAGAGGGGCAGGAAAAGATTGCCCGCTATTCTTTTTTGGGAACTAACCCTGCGCTTATTTTTAGAACGAAAGCAAAGAATATCCAGCTCGTATATCCTGGTAGAAAATCGACTTTGCGCTTTGTTACTTCAGGAGACCCGCTGGATGAGCTCAAAAAAATTATGAAAGATTTTAAACCAGCGGCTCTCAAGGGATTACCGCGTTTTTATGGCGGCTTTGTGGGTTATATCGGCTACGATATGGTAAGATTCTTTGAGAAGTTACCCGATAAAAATCCCGATGATTTAAAATTGCCTGATTCTATTTTTATGCTGACTGATAATATCCTGGTTTTCGACCACATCAATCATACCATAAAGATTATCGTTAATGTTATATTGCCCAAAAAAAGAAAAGACCTATCAAGAACTAAGTTAACAGAGGCTTATTATCACGCAATTAAGAAAATTGAATCTATACACCAGGATTTAAAGAAACCAATCCTTGAGCAAGGAAATAAAAATAATAAAAATAAACATAAGAATATAATATCTAATTTTAAGAAATCTGAATTCCAGGATACGGTTATTAAGGCAAAGAGTTATATAAAAAGGGGAGATATTATTCAGGTAGTTTTATCGCAACGCTTTAAAATAAATATAGACAGAGACCCTTTAGATATTTATCGTAATCTTAGAAGCCTCAATCCGTCTCCTTATATGTTCTTTCTAAAATTGAATGAGGTTATTTTAATCGGCTCTTCTCCTGAGATGCTGGTACGTTGTGAAGATGGCCTTGTGCAAACACGGCCGATTGCAGGCACTAAGCCGCGCGGCAGAAATGAATTAGAGGACAAAAAGTTAGAAAAAGAGCTCTTAAATGATAGCAAGGAGAAAGCAGAACATCTTATGCTGGTTGATTTAGGAAGAAACGATTTAGGCAGAGTCTGCCAAAAGGGTAAGGTTAAGGTTACTGAATTCATGACGTTAGAGAGATATTCTCACGTGATGCATCTGGTAAGTGAGGTCGAGGGCAGCCTGGATAGGCGCTTGGATGTTTATGATGTTTTAAGGGCGAGTTTCCCTGCCGGGACAGTAAGTGGTAGTCCCAAGATACGCGCTATGGAAATCATCGATGAATTGGAAAACTTAAGGCGAGGGCCCTATGCCGGTTGCGTAGGATATTTTAGTTTCTCCCATAATATGGATACCTGCATTACAATCCGCACAATAATTATTAAAGATAATATCGCCTACATACAGGCAGGTGCAGGAATTGTGGCGGATTCTGTACCGGAAAAAGAATATTTTGAATCCATTAATAAGGCGAAGGCTTTAGTAGAGGCAGTTATTAATTAGAAAGGAGCAAGGTTATGGCAGTTGTTGTGCGTCTAAGAAGAATAGGTAAAAATCCCAAAAAAAGGCCGCATTTTCGTATTACTGTTTTTGATCAACGGCGGGGACGCGATTCTAGATTCATTGAAGAAATAGGTTTTTATAACCCAATAACAAAGGCAATAAAAATAAACAGAGACCGGCTGGATTTTTGGATAAAAAAAGGTGCACAGCTTTCTGCCACGGTTAAGAATCTTACCGAGAAATCTAAAGCTATTTAACACCCAGCCATATC
>DCOU01000115.1:2126-9017 GCA_002322525.1 Candidatus Omnitrophica bacterium UBA1562
CATATCGGATTGGCTGGTGTTCATTACTATGAAGGAGGAAAAAATGCCGCAGACAGCGCAAGTTAATCCCCTGGTAAATTTATTCCCGTTTATTCTGATATTTGTAATTTTTTATTTCTTGCTAATCCGGCCTCAAAAAGCAAAAGAGAAGGAGCATAGTAAAATGCTCACTAACCTTAATAAGAATGATGAAGTAGTAACTTCAGGCGGCATTCACGGCACAATTGTAAACGTCAAAGATAAGACCGTAATTTTAAGAATAGATGATAATGTAAAAATGGAAATAGAGAAGAACGCCGTAGCTTTCGTAAAAAAGATACAAGGCGACGTTCAACAGAAAGCCTAAGATATTATGGAAAGAAAACTCACTTTAAAAATAATTCTTATTTTGAGCATCTTAGGAACCTGCGTATATTTTACCTTTCCCTTAGAGAAAAGAATAAATTTGGGCTTGGATTTAAAGGGCGGGATGCACCTTTTACTCAAGGTGGATACAAACCAGTTGTCTGAAAAAGATAAACAAGGCGCAGCTGAAAGGGCATTAGAAGTCATTAGGAATAGAATTGATACTTTTGGTGTAAGAGAACCTTTAATCACACTGCAAGGTAGCGACGAGATTGTAGTACAATTACCTGGTTTCACTGATAGAAAGCGCGCGGTAGAGCTAATCGGCAGAATAGCTCTTTTAGAATTTAAGATTGTCTTAAGCGAGGGGGATAAATTAAAGCAAGCCTTAGAAGGAAATATTCCTGAGGGATATGAATTAAAATATAGCCAAGAAGACAATGAGCCATTACTTCTAGAAAAACAAGCTAGTTTAACCGGCAATGCATTAAAAGACGCGATGCTTCGTTTTGACCAGAGCCAGTTTAATGAGCCAGTGGTGGCTTTGCAATTTAATGCTGAAGGTGCAAAAAAATTTGCAGAGATTACCTCTAATAATGTAGGCAAGAGGTTAGCCATTCTATTGGATGGAAAAGTTCAGTCTGCGCCCCGCATAAAAGAAGCTATACCTTCTGGTGAAGCAGTGATAACTGGACGTTTTAGCGCGGATCAGGCAAAGGATTTGGTAAATGTGTTGACTTCAGGTGCCTTACCCGCGCCTATGTATGTAGAGGAAGAAAGGACTATAGGGCCATTATTGGGACAGGATTCAATAAATAAGGGAATAAAAGCAAGTATAATCGGCGGAGTTTTAGTATTTATTTTTATGGCTTTTTATTACCTCTTAGTCGGAATTATTGCTAATATAGCTCTTTTACTTAATCTACTAATAATTTTGGGTATGCTGGGATTATTACCTCACTTATTGCCAGAATTTTCAGCGACTTTGACATTACCAGGTATCGCCGGTATAGTTTTATCCTTAGGCATGGCAGTGGATGCTAATGTGCTTATAAATGAGCGTATCAAGGAAGAGTTAAGGGCCGGCAGGACATTACGTAACGCAATAGCTAATGGTTATTCGCGGGCCTTCAGTGCGATTTTTGATTCTAACCTTACCACTTTGATTGCTGCAATTATTTTAATCTGGTTAGGCACAGGCCCAATCAAAGGTTTTGGTGTAACCCTTACCATTGGCCTAATTGCCAGTATGTTTACTGCTATAGTAGTTACCAGGACTATATTCGAAATTCTTTTGAATTTTGGCTGGTTAAAATCATTACCGATGTTAAGTCTGATAAGAGAAACCAAGCTTGATTTTATCGGCAAACGCCTATTTTTTTACGCCTTATCTTTGACGGTTATAATTGCTGGTTTATTTTTCTTTTTTAAAAAAGGTGAGAAGGCTTATGGTATAGATTTTGCGGGCGGCCAACTTCAAGAGTATAGTTTTAAGACCCCGCCAAATATAGATGTTGTACGCAAGGTCATAAAAGAGTTGAATCTTGGTGATGCTTCTATTCAGCAATTCCAAGATAATCCCAAGGCCATACTCATTAGGACAGCAGAAGACAAAAGTGAATTGTTGACAACTAAATTAAAAGAGGTTTTCCCTGAGCAGGATATACAGATTTTGAGGATTGAACATGTGGGAGCAGTGGCAGGGAAGCACCTTAAAGGTAAAGCCATATCTGCGCTAATTTGGTCGCTAATAGGGATTCTTGTTTACGTAGCTTTTAGGTTTAAGCATTTCAACTTTGCGGTAGCAGGTGTCATCGCCCTTATCCATGACGTTTTAGTAGCATTAGGATTTTTGGCTATGACAGGCAGGCAAATAGACCTTTTAAGCATTACTGCTTTTTTAACCATTGCAGGTTATTCCATAAATGACACTATCGTTATTTATGATAGGGTGAGAGAAAACAGCCGTCTTTTACGTAAACAGACCCTGTATGAGCTTATAAACTTAAGCGTGAATCAAACACTGGGCAGGACGCTGCTAACTTCCACAGTTACATTATTAACTGTCCTTGCCATTTTATTTTACGGCGGAGAGGTATTAAGTAATTTTGCTTTTGCTTTATTAGTGGGTTTTATTTCCGGAGTATATTCTACGGTCTACATTGCCTCACCTTTAGTTCTCGCCACAAACCCCAAAAGCAGCCGCCAATAATTAGTGGCGGAAGATGGGGTTAGCAACCACTATGTTTAAATCCCTAAAATTATACACAGGTGCCACTATCAGCTTAGGCAATATTTTAGCAACCTTAGTCGATTTTGGTTACAAGAGGCAGGAAACTGTATTAGAAGAAGGAGATTTTGCCCGTCGCGGTGAAATTTTTGATATATTCCCTTTTGCCTTTGAGCTTCCGATACGTATCGAGTTAAATATGGATGAAATTGCGTCTATTAAAACATTCAATCCTGTTGATGGCATTCCAGTTTGGGAACATAAGATGCTAATTATCCTGTCGGTAAAAAAGGTGCATGCGTTTAAAACCGCTACCTTTACCGAGGATTTGCCCGTAGAAAGCTTTGTAGATTTAAACATCGGCGATTATGTCGTGCATACTCAGCATGGCATAGGAAGATTTTTAGGGTTGGATAAAATAAAGGTCGGCGATAAATATAAAGACCATCTGGTCATTGAATACGATCAGCAGGAAAAATTATATGTGCCCGTTGATCAGATGCATTTAGTGCAGAAGTACATCGCTTTTCAGGTAAGAAGGCCGAAGCTTTATCGGTTAGGCAGCAAAGAGTGGCTTAAGGCCAAAGAGAGGGCAAGGCGGGGGGTACGAAAGCTCGCCTGGGAACTTTTATCCTTACAGGCAATGCGAATAAGTGTGTCTGGTTTCGCTTATTCTCTTGATACGGATTGGCAGAAGCAATTTGAGTCAACCTTTCCCTATACAGAAACTCCGGGACAGATAAAAGCAACCCAGGAAGTAAAAGCCGATATGGAGTCGCCTAAACCCATGGATAGGCTCCTTTGTGGCGATGTCGGTTATGGCAAAACCGAAGTAGCAATGCGCGCAAGCTTCAAGGCATTGATGGATAATAAACAGGTAGTATATCTTGTGCCCACAACAATTTTAGCTGAACAGCATTACCAGAATTTTAGCAGCCGCCTTCGCGATTTTCCTATAAACATTCAGATGCTTTCGCGATTTAAAACAAAGGCGCAACAGGAAGAAATCGTGCGTGGTATTGCCGAAGGAGCCGTGGATATAATAATTGGTACGCACCGATTATTATCCGATGATGTAAAATTTAAAGACCTGGGCCTGGTGATTATAGATGAGGAGCAGCGTTTTGGGGTAAGAGCAAAAGAAAAGTTGAAAGCCCTAAGGTTAACTTGCGATGTACTTACCCTGACCGCCACACCTATCCCGCGTACATTATATATGAGCCTGATGGGCGCAAAGGATTTATCCGTAATTAATACCCCTCCCCAAAATAGATTGCCTATAAAGACGATTGTGGTAGAATATGATGAAGACCTTATCCGTCAGGCAATTTTGCGAGAACTGAACAGAAAAGGGCAGGTTTATTTTGTGCACAATCGTGTTCAGGATATAGAGAGAGTGAAAGAAAAGATTGTCAGGCTCCTGCCGCCTAATATTAAGATTGCCATAGGGCACGGCCAAATGCCGGCGCATGCCCTTGAAAAAGTAATGCTTGATTTTTTAAAAGCGCAAATAGATGTTTTGGTTTGCACGATGATTATAGAGTCGGGTATTGATATCCCGAATGTCAATACTATCATCGTCAATAACGCGCATCATTTTGGATTATCTGATTTGCATCAACTTCGCGGGAGGGTGGGCAGATTCGATAAACCCGCCTATGCCTACTGTATGGTCCCTAAAAAAGAGATGCTGGATACAGATGCAAAGAGAAGACTCCAGGCAATCCAGGAATACTCAGAGTTAGGAGCGGGTTTTAAAATTGCTATGGAAGATTTGGAAATTAGGGGAGCGGGTAATCTTTTGGGTGTAGAACAGCACGGTTTTATCGCTGCAGTTGGTTTTGACCTGTATTGCAGATTGTTAAGAGAGGCGATTAGTAATTTTAAGAAGGCAGGTGTTTATAATGGCTAGATTATTGCGATTTTTTTTATTTTTTATTGCCATATGCCATATGCCATATGCCATATGCAATTCACTTGCCCAAGATAAGATTATTGCCATTGTGGATAAGGATGTAATTACGCAAAAAGACCTAAATGATTTTATCAATTTTATGCACGTGCAGTTATCAACGCAGTACCAGGGGGGGCAATTAGAAAGCAAAATACAATCTATGAAATTTGATTTACTTGACAAGTTAATTGAGGACCGTCTTATTTTGCAGGAGGCGAAAAAAGACAATATCGGAATAGAGCCCGATAGGATTAAAGCAAAAATTAACGAGATAAAAAAACATTATGGCTCAGATAGTGAATTTCAAAATGTCCTCGCTGAACAAGGCCTGGTACAGGCAGACATAGAGGCAAAAATAAGAGAGCAATCGCTCATGTATGCTGTCATCGATAGGGAAATAAGAAGCAAAATCATAATTAAACCTGTTGAGGTTACTAATTTTTATCAGCAAAATTTGAAAAAATTCATATTGCCTGAACAGCGGGAATTTGAATCTGTAACCGTTGATAATGAAAGTAAGGCTTTTGAGGTTTTTGATAAGTTAAAAAGCGGTCAAGAATTGCAAGACGTAGCTAACAGATACTCCCTTGCCATAAATAAATTTAGCAGTGCAAGGGACGGGCAATTAAGGGAAGATATTGAGGATACCGTGTTTAAAATGAATACAGGTCAAATTTCAGCACCCCTTAAAATAGAAGATAATTATTATATTTTTAAATTGAATAATATAATTCCCCCTCGGCAACAAAATTTATCCGAGGCGCAGAAAGATATCTATGACATGTTATTTAATAAAAAGATGCAGGAAGCATTAACGAAATGGCTGGATGAACTTAAAAGGCACTCCTACATCAAAATCTTACAGAATTAAGAAATGCGTAGGCTAAAGCATAAAATCATAGTGGGTATTACTATGGGTGACCCGGCAGGTATAGGGCCGGCAATTATCCTAAAAGGCATAACTAAACTTAAAGGTTTAGCGGATTTTGTAGTTATTGGAGATAAATGGGTGTTTGATCAGGTGTCAGGTGTCAGGTGTCAGGTGTCAGGTGTAAAGTTTATAGATTTGCATAATGTTACCCATAAAAATTTTAAGTTTGGTAAAATTAAGGCGGAATATGGGAGGGCGTCGGTAGAATATCTGGATAAGGCACTGGAATTAATTAAAAATAACCAGATAGATTGCCTGGTTACCTGTCCTGTTTCTAAAAAGGCAGTAAGTTTAGGGGGGTTCGATAAATTTTTGGGGCATACGGAATACTTAGCCGCGCGCACAAATATAAAATATTTCGCAATGATGCTATTAAATAAAAAATTAAAGATTAGTTTGGTAACCCGCCATATTCCGTTAAAAGACGTACCTTCGAAATTGGATTCGGATAAAATATATAAAACTATTCTTTTAACTTACCGGTCACTAAAAGAATTATTTTTAATCAAAAACCCAAGAATTGCCGTATGCGGCTTAAATCCTCACGCCTCTGATAACGGCCTCTTGGGGCAAGAAGAAAATAACATTATCAGGCCCGCTATTGTGCGCCTGAAAAGAATTATAAGAAATATCGATGGGCCATTCCCTGCCGATGTAGCAGTCTTAAAAACAGCGCAGGAAAAATATGATTGCGTAATTGCCATGTATCATGACCAGGCCCTAATCCCTTTGAAGATATCGGGTGCTTATACAGGCGTAAATCTTACGTTGGGCCTGCGGTTCATAAGGACTTCTCCTTTGCACGGGACTGCTTTTGATATTGCGGGAAAATTTAATTTAGCTAATCCAACTTCATTAATCGAAGCAATTAGGCTCGCAGTAAGATGCACATTAAACCAAAAAAAAGATTAGGGCAGAATTTCCTTACCGATAAAAATATACAAAGAAAGTTAGTCGCATCCTATAATCTCAAGACCCTTGACCATATATTAGAGATAGGAGCTGGATACGGCGAATTAACTAAACTGATTGCTCCTAATGTGGCTTTTGTTTATGCCCTTGAGATAGACCCCGAATTATGCAAGACTTTAAGAGATAATACTAAGGGGTATTCGAATATAGAAATAATTAACCAGGATATTTTAAGGTTTGATCTAGAAAAATACTTTATTAGAAGATTTAAAAACAAGAAAATTGCCTTCCCGCCTTTGGCGGGATCCGCCATAGGCGTGATTGGCGATGACTTTAGGCGATTTTCGCAGTGGTATGGGAAAGGGTCTTATCCAGAAGGGATAGACTTTCCTAAACCTTTAAAGGAAGGGTCTTATCCAGAAGGGATAGACCTTCCTAAACCTTTAAAGGAAGGGTCTTATCCAGAAGGGATAGACCTTCCTAAACCTTTAAAGGAAGGGTCTTATCCAAAAAGGATAG
>DCOU01000081.1 GCA_002322525.1 Candidatus Omnitrophica bacterium UBA1562
GTTACAATAATAAAATATTAAAAAATAGTCAAAAATTAACATAGTAGTGTAAATCCAACTATGAAGAGGCGCGGCAGACCGAAGAAATATAGGATAGTGCGACTGGGCCCCCGGATAAACCAATTTAGCCCAAGAGGAAAGCCAGGCAGGCCTGATGAAATAGAGCTAGCAATGGATGAATTTGAGGCCATAAGATTAGTTGATCTTATGGGCTTAGATCAGGAAAAGGCAGCAGTATCTATGCACATATCCCAGCAAACCTTCAGCCGTATTCTAAAAAGGGCGCATAAGACAATAGCTGATGGCCTGGTGAGCGGTAAAATAATCAAGATTCAGGGCGGCCACTACGTAATGAGTTCCCGCGAAGATTCTTTAACAAAGCAATCCGTAAAATTATAACTAATTTCAGCCATCTTAGGATCGTGACCTTTTATTAACTATTTTATCGGTTGAAATTGATTTGTTAACAACTTCCTATAATAGTTCTTATGTTAACTTGAGCATATTGAAAAAACTAAAATAACCTATTGGGACGCAAAGAGTTATAAATATTGGGATTTTCCTGTGAATAAGCCCAATTTGACTTACTTTGATTTACTTATTCTTTTTAAGCTTTACATTTAGAAACAGAATGTTACTTTGTCTGACAGGTTAAATTGGTGGGCGTATTCAAGGGTTTTATCTTTTAATTGGCGGCTGTAGTCTGAATATCTGGCAGGGTTGGTAGATTTATAGAACAATAGCCTAAAGTTTGCGTACTCTCCCCTGCTTAAGCCCTTTTTAAGACTTTCCAAAACTCCCCAGCGAGGGTTTAATCTATCTACATATATTCGGTCCAAGTTTAGGCCTTCTAAGGCCCTAAAAATGGCTTCTAAATTGGCTTTAGTATCACAAAACTCCGGTAACAACGGCCCTAAAAACATCCAGGTTTTTATACCTTTGCCTTGGGCTTTTTTTAGTGTATTTATGCGCTCAGTTGTCTCGGAGGCATAGGGTTCTAAGACTTTTTGCAGGTTTCTATCCAGGGTAGTAATGGTCATGCCTAAACTGGGGGTTTTATAGGCCTCTAAAAGGTCAAAATCCCGCAAAATCAGGCTACTTTTAGTAAGTATGGAGACTTCAAAGCCCGCCTCTAAAAGTATCGCAAGACAAGCCCTAGAGAGCTTATATCTTGCCTCTAATGGCTGCCAGCCATCACAGATAGAGCTCATAAACACCTCTTTCGGAGGCCTGATTTTGGTTATCTGTTTGGCCAGGATTTCCGGGGCGTTTATCTTGACATCCACAAAATAACCCCAATCCTCAGGCCTATCTTTAAACTTTTTCATATACCGGGCATAGCAATACAGGCACCTGTGGCTGCAGCCTACATAGCAGTTCAGGGTAAAATCGGCAAGTTTGGACTTATTCAGGAGGGTTTTACAGGTAGTTTCGCGGACCTTGAGCATGCCTTCACAGCTCTATATTAAGCGGGTCCTGTCTTGGCCTATTTTGAGCCTAATCCAAGCCACCCACTTAGTTAAAATGAACTCTTGAGAATAAAAAAACCTGGGTCGAAACGGGGGTCTCGAAACCGGGGCCGGATTTATTCTTCAAAAATAATTCTGACCCTGTTTTTACAATTATAACCATCCCTTATCTTTCCAATATCGATACTCTTCTATCCATAGGTTTTTTCTCATTTCCATTATTTTCTTAAAATGCTCTTTACCGGCTTCGATAATCTTCATCTGCTCAGGAAATAGCCTTTTATTTTTGATATTTTTACTTAATGACTTACCTAATTTCAAGGCTTCTTTTTTCTTCTTGTCGCTGATTGGCACACGCGAAGATACACCTCCTGAATATTGCGCTGCGCAAGTATGGGAGTAATACCTAATGTAATCCAGCACATCTTTATCCTGGCCGCTTCCTGAAGATACAACACCGACAACATATTTTCCTAAAAGCCGTTTACAGTGGATAAAATGGTTTGTGCGGTCAAAGAGGGCTTTCATTGAGGCGGTAACCTGATTTATGTAATTTGGGCTGGCTAAAATTATACCATCTGCTCCAAGCATTTTATTGATGATTCCGGGCATACTATCAGCTATCGAACAATGCAAAATCTTTTTGTGGCATTCCTCGCAATGCCGGCAAAACCCTATTGTGTAATCACATAAATGGATAATTTCAGGTTTTACAGAATCAGGGCACCCCTTTAATACTTCCTGAGCCAAAAGGTATGTTTGGCTCTTCTCTTTGTGCGGGCTTGAAGATACGAGCAATATTTTCATTTTTAATCCATCCTTACTCCATAAACTGCTCTTTTACTTTGGGGCGCGTGAAGAAATAAATGACAATTAAAGCCCGCGCTACCGGAATCCCTATACCCATTAAAAACATAGTGCGTTTAACTGTAGGGATAGATTTATCTATCTCTGCTCTCTTTTGTTTAAGACTTTCTAATGCTTCTTTCTGGTATTCTGGCTTGATTTTCTCAAGAATTACTTGCCTTTTTATATCCTCTTGTTTATAAAAATTCTTTACGGCATCATTAACGACGCCAGGCATAACAATAATAATAAAAATAACTGAAACGAGGCATAGAATTATTGCTAATTGTTTTGCCCAGGACCTCAACTTCAAAATATATATACCACAGATAAAACTAAGTGACGAGCTTATAAAATAGTAGATATTTCCAGTACCCTTTATCGTTCTGCCTAGTATTATTAATGTTAAAATACTCCATGCGCCGCCAATGATAAATAACCATCCAAATACTGTTACTCCTGTAGACCTTTTCTTCTCTTCCATATTTTCTCCTGGTATAATCATCAGGTATAAATCTTAAGGATTATACCTGATTACTGCGATTAATTAAAGATTACAGCGATTAAACCATTAACCGCCTTAAAAGGGTCTCTGTTTTTAATCTCTGTAATCTCACTTTTAATCATTGTAATCAGACATCCTATTTCTTCTCATTATAGGATGTCTTCTTTGGTAAAGGGACGTTCCCCAAGGTGACACCCTATTATTAATAAAAAAGGCAACCCCCTATCTTTTAGAGAGATCCCTCGCTTCGTCCCTTCCTAGGATTCCCTTCGGTCGCTCGGGATTAAAAAAGCAGGCTTTCGCCTGCTTTTTTAAGTTGCTTAAAATTTTATCTACTTTTGAGCCCATCTTATGCCTCTTTGTAACTAAGGCCTATTCTACGCCTAATGGCAGTTTTGTCAATGGGCTGGTTCTACGGGAGTTACCTTTCTTCTTAAGGGTCTTTAATTTGTCCCTATATATCTGCTTTCTTTCTCTTAATAATCTGGATACATCCTTCTGTCTTCTGGTAATTCGTTCTCTTGGCATTATCTAAACCATTCCTCCTGCTTCAGAGTCCTAATCGCCTATTACCTTTATCAAAACACGCTTTTTACGCCGGCCGTCAAATTCTCCGTAAAATATCTGTTCCCACGGGCCAAAATCAAGTTTGCCATTAGTAATCGCCACTACTACTTCTCTGCCCATTATTGTTCTTTTTAAATGAGCATCTGCGTTATCTTCACCGCTAAGGTTGTGCCGGTATCTATCCTTTCCGTATGGTGCAAACTTTTCCAGCCAGCTGCTGAAATCACTATGTAACCCCGGCTCATCATCGTTGATAAAAACCGAGCTGGTTATATGCATTGCATTAACAAGACAAAGCCCCTCCTTAACCCCGCTTTTCTTAACCGCCCCTTCCACCTGCGGGGTTACATTTATAAACTCTTGCCTGTTTTTTGTGTTAAACCATAAATATTGAGTATAAGATTTCATTTCTCCTTAGTTAATTAATTCTTCTATCTTGGGACGGTAAGAACGCATTATCTTCTTCTCTGCCCTTTCTCTCTTAACGCTCAACATCTTTTCTTTTGCTCGCTTAGAACGCCTGCGCTTCTGCTTCCTTATCTTTGCTATCCGCCTTCTTTCCTCTGATAGCTCACCCAGTATAAGTGTTTCGATTTTATTGGCGAGAATCCTTCTGGCCAGAAATCTATTCAAGGCTTGCGAGCGTTCCTGTTGACATTTCACCTCTATGCCGGTTGGTACATGCCTCAAATAAACACAGGTGGAAACTTTATTGACATTCTGGCCGCCGGGACCTTGGGAGCGGATGAATTTTTCCTGGAGGTCTTGCTCGCGAATACCCAACCTCTGCATCTTCTCTCTTAATGCCTCTTGTTTGGGTTTACTTATACCAGATTCCATAGTTTTTGATCCAGGGGCGTTCTCCCCGCTTTTTATATCAGCGCGGTCAATCTTTCTCCCAAAAATCCTCTGCTTCCTTTTCCATCTTCGCGAGCCTGGTGTAATAGTCCGAGAACTCATTCAGGTGGGCGAGGGCGATTTTACCAGTTATTGTCGGGTCGTCGCCAGTGACATCAGTAGCGGGATCTCTCCTGCCATGCTCAAGCTCAACATCGAGACCCATCCTAAATTGTTCTACATTGAATCTGCTCCAATCGATACCAAGTTCCTCACCTATTTTCTTGGCTTCTTCAGCGGTAAAATGTTTCTTATCTGACATCTTAATCCTCCTTCAAACAAAAAAAGAATATGGAAACGTTCCCCCAAAAGGGCACCCTATTTCAAAATCCATTATATAACTTTTTAGAATTCAAATATTTATATTTGCAGGAACCGTCCCCCCAGTTCTCCCCTCAGTTTTTCATTATAGTTATCTTTTGGAATTAAGTATTGTGTCCCCGGAATTGCCCCGGAATTGTTCTTAAAAGATATATTCATTCATGGCCATGGAGTAGCCAAATAAACCGGTACCTTGTATTTTAAGCGGGATTCTGCGCACGTCCGTGCTTATCCAGATTTCGATTTGTTTGGGAGTGCTTTTAAAATGGTAGGCCTTAAAAGTGCCGGCGGGGACTTTTATATCTTCTATGGAAACTAATTTTATTTCTAATCTGCGCGTAGGAAGGTTAGCAATTATAATTCTTCCCACATCAAGTGAGGGTATGCGTCGGACATAATAAGGCAGGAGCACGGCGTTATGAATAGGGCTGTCTTTTTTAATCACAAGCTTTTCTTGTTGTGTACCTTTATTTTTAATAATGGTAACGGTAAAATTGTTTTGGTCGTAATCCTCGGTGATTCTTTCCCGGATAAACCAATTCAGGATATTCCGTTCGACTCTGAGCGGCAGTAAAGTCTGGGGGTCGCTATAAATTTTTTCCATATCCGTGAATTGCGTTAATTTAGTTTCCATAGTCATAACATTTAAGAGCCTACCGTCTAATTGCGCATTTGCCAGATTATTAAACCGCGCCTTCCCCAGGTATAAATTACCCAGTTTTACGTCGTAGATTATCTTTTCTCCAACGTAATCAGGTTGTATAATTTTTATTCCTTCGCTCTTTATTTTTGCGCTTGAAGTTAGTCGGACCCGTTCACTTATGGATTTATCAATCTTCGCCTTAATTGCCAACAGAAAGATTAGGACAATGAAAAGAAAAGGCAGCAAAATAATTAAATATAAGGCCCTTCCTTTAGGCCCGACCTTAATGGAATCAGGTCGGCCTATCCCTTCTGGATTAAAGGTATAGGAAGGCCTATCCTTTCTGGATAAAGTTTTAATCACTACTATGTTAATTTTTGACCTTATTTT
>DCOU01000125.1 GCA_002322525.1 Candidatus Omnitrophica bacterium UBA1562
CATAATTTTAACAAACTACTGTTTAGGGTAGGATTATAATATATCTCTTTTATAACCCGACTTTGTGAAAAATTTTCGTTACGTTGCGCAGATAATAATCTAAATCGAAAATCTTATCCAGATCTTTATTATTAAGCTCTCGTAAAACTCCTTTGTCCTTTAAAAGATTTTCTTTAAAATCCGATCCCTCTTTCCAGCTCTTCATCGCGCATCTCTGAACTAAATCGTAGGCCTTCTGACGGGCGAGCCCCTTATTCATCAATTCAAGGAGCACTCGTTGAGAAAAAATCAGGCCGTGAGTCTTAACTAAATTGCTTAACATATTGTCCGGATAAACCACCAAGCCCGTAACCACCTCAATAAATTTATTCAGCATGTAATCAAGGGCAAGGGTAGAATCCGGCAAGATTACCCGCTCACAAGAAGAATGGCTTATATCGCGTTCATGCCATAAAGAGACATTTTCCAGGCTAGCTAAGGCATTAGCCCGCAAAATACGGCTCAGGCCGCATATCCGTTCGCAGATTACCGGGTTTTTCTTATGCGGCATGGCTGATGAACCCTTTTGAGCCTTACCAAAAGGTTCTTCAACTTCCAGGACTTCAGTTCTTTGCAGGTGCCTTATTTCTGTAGCAAATTTCTCTAAGCTTGAGCCAATAATAGCTAAGGTGGCCATATATTGGGCATATACATCCCTTTGTATAATCTGCGTAGAAATCCGCGCTGGCTTAAGCCCCAGTTTCTTACAGACATAGGCTTCCGCTTCAGGCTCAATATGGGCGTATGTGCCTACAGCACCGGAGAGCTTTCCAATAGATACAGCTTCCTTTGCATCTAATAACCGGCCTAAGTTGCGCCTGCTTTCATCAAACCAGAGCGCAAGTTTCAGGCCAAAGGTAGTGGGTTCAGCATGCACGCCATGGGTACGTCCGATACAAACCATATCTTTGTAGTTTCTAGCCTTTTTAGCTAATACTTTCAGCAGCCTATTTAAGTCTTCAATCAGTATATCGGATGCTGCCTTCAGCTGCACGCCAAGCGTTGTATCCAAGATATCGGAAGAAGTAAGGCCTAAATGCAGATATTTAGCATCAGGCCCAATATATTGGGCTACATTGCACACAAATGCTACTACATCATGTTGCGTTTTCTCTTCGAGCTTTCTAATCGCATTAATATTGAACCGGGCTTTCTTTTTGACTCTCTTAACCACAGCCAGAGGAATATTCTTTTTGCGGGAAAGGGCCTCCAGAGTAAGTATTTCTATATCAAGCATGGTTTTAAATTTAAAATCATCCTGCCAGATATTTGACATTTTAGGTAAACTGTAACGTTCAATCATAGGGCCTCCTTTGGAGTTTGCAGGAAATATTATTATAGCAGAAATTTAGTTTTTGGCAAACCCCGTTAGAAATCTTTCCTTTATATTATATCATTAATTTCTAACGGGGCAAACAAAAAACCCGCCAAAAAATTTGGCGGGTTTTTGTGTATTGCGGGGACGAGATTTGAACTCGTGACCTTCAGGTTATGCTTACTACTACAGTTTTCACTGCTCCGCCATAAATCCTGGCGAATTTGTAGTCTGGACTATATCTTCACCCATCCCAAATAAAGTGTGGGTGTCTGCCGTTCCACATCCAAAGCAGTCATAGGCATAGGCGAACTTGGCTCTTATTGAAGGAATGCGAGGCAAATATGGCAATACCGATTGCCACAACCTCCTGCTGTTTTCCACATTAAAGTGACTCCGATAATACTCCCTTCTTTCTCCTTTTCTCCACCTTCTCTCGGGATTGATTATTCCATTGATCCCGAAAGTAACAGAGATATGGCCTAGCAGTCTATTGACCTCTTCTAGCGAAAAACTATGCGTGGCTATCGTAAAACTGGGTTTCAGGTAATAAATAGATCCGTCTCTATGGATCTTCTTCCTTCTACGGACGCTACCATCGTCACACAACAACATTGCTAGTCCAACTGGATGGTCCATAAACCTGATTTTTGGAGAGAGATGTCTTCTTCTATTCTTGCTAAACCACTGGCTCACGATTCTTATCCTTTTACCAGTGGTGAAGGAAAACAAATGCTTAACTCCCTCTCCATTCGGAGACGTATGAATCACGGGTGGTTGGATTCCAAACAACCTAACGAATTCATTACGTTTCCACTCAACTAGATCCGCATACTTTTCGCAGTGCGAAATGGTCCATTCGACTGTTAAGCGATGTTTCGCACGTTGCCTCACAAACGCATCTCCCAAGATCATCCCGATTAGGAACGATCTTTTGTAAGAAATGGTCTCTTGGCCCTTCATAACAGGACCTTCTCCTTCTGCTTTGGACACAGTCTCTACACCTTGTCCGACGATGCGTCGGACCTTGGCTCGGTATTACCCTGATTTATTTCGAGGGCTTCACCGAATTTGGCAAACTATCCTTCAATCGTTTCCGACTGAGGAGCCCAAATACTTGAGCCTGACGAGCTACCAGACTGCTCCACCCCGCGAGTTTACTATAACGCAATTAAACCTATAATGCAATAACTATTATTTTTCCGGAATTATCTTGATGGGGATTTCGCCTTTGCGCACTACGCCCATTCTTTCCCTGGCGATCTTCTCCTGATAAATAGGGTCGCTTTCTATCCGTTTGAGTTCCTGCTGTAAAAGAGCATTTTCTATGTTTAAATATTTGATCTTTGTTTCTAAATCGCGGTTCTTATCTTTTAATTCCTGCAGTTTTGTGTAACCGGGTAAAAGTATAATTAATAAAAAGATTGCAATGCCAAAAAACGAAAATGCCTTCTTAAATATCATTTCTTCAAGAAGCGCCCCGCGTAAACCGCTTTTTCACCGAGCTCCTCTTCTATTCTTAGAAGCTCATTATATTTGCAAATCCTATCCGTACGAGATACCGAACCTGTCTTAATCTGCCCGCAGCCGCAGGCTGTCGATAAGTGCGCAATAGTTGTATCTTCAGTCTCTCCTGAACGATGAGAAATAATTGCCTTATATTTATTTTTCCTGGCCATACCCAATACCTCCAGCGTCTCCGTGAGTGAACCAATCTGATTTACCTTTACGAGTATGGCATTCCCTATGCCTTGCGTAACGCCCTTTTTAAAAATCTTAGGGTTAGTGACGAATATATCATCACCGACTAATTGTAACTTTGCGCCAAGTTCTTCGGTCATTTTTTTCCATCCCGGCCAATCATGCTCAGAAAGGCCGTCCTCGATAGATAAAACAGGATATTTGCTAACCCAGCTTTCATATATAGCGATTAAATCGGAAGATTTCTTCTGAGAATTTTCAAATTGGTATGAACCATCTTTACCCAGCTCCTGCACGCAGGGGCTGGGTTTATAAAATGAACTGGCAGCGCAATCTAAGGCTAAATAAATATCCTCACCCGGTTTATATCCTGCTTTCTCAATTGCCTGCAATATCAAAAGTAGCGCCTCTTCATTGGAATCAAGGCGCGGTGCGAATCCACCTTCATCGCCCACAGAAGTAGATAATCCCTTAGATTTTAAGATTGATTTTAAGTTATGGAATACTTCGGCGGCATATCTTAAGGCTTCGCGAAAAGTCGGCGCGCCTATCGGCACAATCATAAATTCCTGGATATCTAAATTATTATCTGCATGCAGGCCGCCATTTAAGATATTCATCAAAGGTACAGGTAAGATTTTTACGGTATTGCCGCCTAAATATTTATATAATGGCTCATTTTTTGATAAAGCATCTGCTTTCGCCACAGCTAAAGAGACGCCCAGAATTGCATTAGCGCCTAATTTAGACTTATTGCTAGTTGCATCTAAATCGATAAGGAGTCTGTCTATTTTCTTAAAATCGGGTTTTAGCCCTTTTATTTTTGAGGCAATTAATGTATTTACATTATTTACTGCTTTTAATACCCCTTTACCTGAATACCTTGTTTTATGGCTTTGGCTAGAGGAAGCCAAACCATTGCCCGCTGGCTTATCGCCGTCTCTTAATTCTAATGCCTCATTTTCTCCTGTAGAGGCTCCCGAAGGCACAGCTGCCCGTGCCAGGATGCCGGAATCCAGGATTATATCGACTTCTACCGTAGGATTACCCCGTGAATCCAAAATCTCGCGTGCTACAACCTTTTTTATTTTTGCCATGGCTTAACTCTATGGAATTAACATTTCTTAAAAAGAATTTAGGGAAAGTAGTATATCACAATTTCTAACGAGGCCAACAAAAAACGTAAAACGGGACCCCATTTTCTCTCGGAATATTAGTTAAGCCTTGTACTCTGAGAGTTGCTTTATGCGCTTGAGCATATTGGGGTGGGTACTTAATACTTCTAATAGCCTATCCGCAAAATTCAAATGTATCTTTTTGGCCTTTAACATTGCCAACTCAGATGCATCAATCGTGCCGCTCTTATCCAGGTCAAGCTGCCTTAATTCCTTAATCTCATTCAAGGCCTGCGAAGGGTCATTGACAAAAAACGCTTTTAATCCCTCCGCCTCCTTTAAAGATTCTTTATCCATACGCGCAGAACCATATACGAGCTTATAGAGGCTGGAAGCAAGGATGGAAGGTTGATTTCCCAAAAGCACAGAACCCCTATCAGCAAAATACTCCCGTATCCGGGAGGCATAAAGCACTAAAAGATTGGTAATAAAATAGAATATAAAAGCTGCTAATCCCACCAAAGCAGTATTCCCCCCTCTTTCATTGCGCCTGCGGCCATAAAATAAAAATTGCCAGGCAATCCGATACATAATCATGGGAATAACTGAAAGCAAGGTAATGGTTAAGACATCCCGATTCTTTAAATGGGTTAATTCATGGCCCAATACCGCTTTTAATTCATCTTCGTTCAATAACTTTAAGATACCCTCGGTAACGCAAACTCGCCCATCTTTTATACCCCTGCCAAAAGCAAAAGCATTAGGGAGGGCGATCTGGGCTACGCCTATCCTCGGCACGGGGATCTGGGCTCTCATGGCTAAATTTTCTACCATCTGATATAAGCGCGGGTTTTCTTCTCTTTTAATATATCTTACGCGCATAGTCCATTCCACAAGTTTTGGCCCAATCAAATACTGGATAAACATCATTACGAAAGATAGAATTAAATAAAAGGAAAAACCGTATAGATGTAAAAACTGGGTACCTATAACGGTAAGGACCACATAAATAAGCCCAAAAAGTATAGTAACTAATAGCCACATTCTTAATTTTAAGCTCCACATTTTTATCCTCCTTTGCAACCGCTGAGGCACTGAATAATCACTGACACACTGAGATTTATCCTCAGTGCTTCAACGGGTTATCTTCTACTTATTTTTCAGCGTTTCAGTGGTTGCAACTTCTGCCTTAATTATAAACCTTAATACAGGTTTGTCAAGACTATCAGTGTGCACATATACATATTGCTGCACCGGTCCGGAATAGCCTTTAGAATTAAACCGAACTTCTATCGTGGCGCTCTGGCCGGGTAAAAGGATTTTCTTTTCCACTTTAGAAGCAGTGCATCCGCAGGATGTATTTACATCCTTTATGGTCAGGGTTGCTTCGGATTCGTTCTTTAAAACAAAGATATGCTTTAAAACCTCTCCTTCCTTTACTTGACCAAAATCCCATGAATAAGGGTCCTCTACCTGTGTCTCTGTCTGTTTATTAGTTAAATTATCTTTTATTTGCGCATAGCATCCTGATTGCAGAAAAAACAGCAAGACAATTGAACTTATAACCCATAACTTATAACTTATAACTTTTCTCTTCATTATGGCCTCCAGAGCAAAAATATCCCTAAACCAAAAAAGAGAATCGCCATCAATATCTTTATGGCCGAAAGGTGCTTTTTCAAAACCCGAGAAAATTGTTCGGAAGTCACGCCCAATAAAGCAAATAAAAATATTATAAATAACGGCACGATAAACATAATATTGTAAAGTATAAGATACCCCAAAGCCTGTAATTTAAGAGGGGTAGCCTTGAGAATGAAAGTTATTGTAGGCAGGTATACCTGGCCGGTACAAACTGCCTCTAATATTGACACAAGAAAGCCAACTATTAAAGCACTTAATGCCAATCTTAAAATATGTAGTTTTAAAGTTCTTCCGCCCTCCTCTTTAGCTCTTCTATAATGCAAACCGATGAGTGAATCTATCCGGTTCTTTATGCCTCGCGGTAATTGCAATAAGAGCCCTTGCGTCTTGGCTGTCCTCTTAAATTTAAAGAAATCATAAACAGCCAAAATTCCTAATATAATACTTAATATCCCCACTGTTAAGTTGAATATTTTAGAAATAATCCAAAAACCTCTTAGTTGATAGAGAAAATTAAACAAGCCCAGGCCGATTGCCAGGTAAGTCATAAATACCGCAAATATAAAAGTGAGGCCGATAATAATTAATTCTCTCTTCCTATAACCCTGCAGGGATAAGAAAGAGATAAAGAATACGATAACGGTAAAAGCACAAGGGTTAATACCGTCGGTTAGGCCTGCGCTGATAATAGCAAAAGGCTCAAAAGTTCTAAAGTATGCGAGCAAATCTATCGTCGGTAAGCCCTGTTTTCCTTCTGGTTTTTTACTTAGCGATTGGCTGATAAGGAATCTTAAGGCCTCTTTGATTTGCCCGCTCCCATTTAAAAAATGGCCCCGGAAGTAGAATACCGGCCAGATATTTTCTATCTTTGACCCATATTTTTCCTTGAGGCTCAAGAGTAGCTTATAATTTTCTATGCCAGTAATCTCGCGGTATTCTATCTGAATCTGGCCCTTAAATTCTTTTTCTATATCAGGGATTAATTTATCCTTAACTTCAATACACTTATGACAAGTAAAAGAATAGAAAATTATTAATCTATGGTTTTCATCGGGTTGAGTTTGACTATACGCAAGAACAGAAAATACGAAACACACTAAAATGCAAATCGATATGGAAATTAATCTTTTTGTGTGCATAAATTATTATCCAGAAAGGATAGACCCTTCCTATTCCTTTAAAGGAAGGGTCTTAAGAATTACGTTTTATACTCCGCGGCCTAAAACCGCCCCGCCTTGGCAGAGCGGATGAGTTGTGGCCAGGCTTCGAGTATTCCGCCCTTAGGAATCCCGGACGTTACGGGTGGGCTCCATTCTTCAGGCTATTAAATAAATTATTTGCTTTCTTGAGCGAAGCTTTCTCATGAACAATGCTACGTATAGCAGAAATCATTGCCACTGGCCAGCGCGACTGCCAGATGTTTCTGCCCATATCCACACCTTTAGCGCCCTGCGCCACTGCCTCATAAGCCATCTTTAAAGCATCGAGTTCATTTTTTAATTTAGGCCCCCCGGCAATCACTATAGGAACAGGACAGGATTTAATTACCTTTTCAAAATCTTCGCAATAATACGTTTTTACAATATGAGCGCCTAATTCTGCAGCAATACGGCAGGATAAAGAAAGATACCTAGTATCCCGTTTTTCTAATTCTTTGCCCACAGCAGTAACCGCCAATACAGGAATGCCATATTTCTGGCTTTCGTCAATAAGCTTAGTGAGATTGATTAAAGTCTGATGCTCGTGGTCTGTACCTATATAGATAGATAGAGCCACTGCTGCCACATTAAGCCTGATGGCATCTTCAAAGGAAACAGTAATGCCTTCGTTAGATAAATCTTTACTCATGATACTATTGCCGCCTGAAACCCGCAGGACAAGAGGGATGTTGTATTTAGGGTCAATGCAATTACGCAACACTCCCCTGGTAAGCATAAGCGAATCCGCGTAAGGAATAAGCGGCTCGATGGTCTTGCGGGGCTCTTCTAATCTACTTACCGGGCCTAAAAAATATCCATGGTCTACTGCCAACATAACAGTCTTACCGTCTTCCTTAAATATGCGCTGCATCCTATTTTTCATTCCCCAGTCCATAGCTTCCTCCTTGTGTACAGACACAACACCGGCGCAATTCCGATTAGCGCCGGGTGTCATTTCTGTGGACAAATAATTACTTTTATAGATTCCTGCGCTTCGGATACAAGTTTAAAACCCAGGCCTGTTTCGGATAAACTTAAACGATGCGTAATCATACCAGAAACATCGAGCTTTCTACTGGCTATCAAGCCTAAGGCCTCTTTATAGTCTAAAGGGGCCCCTGCGTATGAACTCGTAAGGCTTATTTCAGTGCGCCAGAATAATTCATTAAAGGTGAGCGGGATTTTTCTCTCTTTATCCGTCGGAGCAAAAAAAAGTATTGTTCCGCCGCGTTCAACAGATTCTAATGCCTGCGTAATAGCTTGAGGCGAACCAGTGGAGACTATCACTAAATCTGCAAGCCTACCCTGATTTAAACTGCGCAACATCTGGGCAGAATATTTCTTAACATCTATGCTTATATCCGCACCAAATTTTTTAGCTGCATTTAAACGGTATTCTAAAATATCCGTGGATATAATGCGGCTCGCACCCCTTACTCTGGCCAGATGTATATGCAATAAACCCGCGATACCGCTACCCACAACCAGAATGGTAAGGCCTGGTTTCATGCCTGCTAATCTTTGTCCCCTGATTACACAGGCTACAGGTTCAATAAATGTTGCCTCTTCAAAAGATACTGAGTCAGGCAAAGACAAAACACCGTAATCTACATTTATTTTAGGCAGGCGTAAATATTCACAAAATCCGCCCGGCTCAAAATTAGTTTTCAGCAAGGTATCGCAGACTGTTTCATGGCCGGCTAAACAATAATGGCACCTTCCGCAAGGAACATGATGCGCGCAAGCTACCCTGTCGCCCTTCTTATAAATTTTTACGCCTTCTCCGGCTTCTTCGATAGTACCTGCGATTTCGTGGCCTAACACAAGCGGCGTCCTATTAATACGATACCACTCCATCACATCGCTGCCGCAGATACCCGAAGCCTCAACGCGTATCAGAAGTTCACCTGGCCCAATCTTAGGCCTTGGCACCTCTTCTATTCTTATATCGCGGTTACTATAATACATTGCCACACGCATAGTTAATAAACGCATAACTTGCTAACACTAAAAGTGTGAGTAAGTTATTTACGCGAATTAATCCCGACAGCTGCAAGAAAATTTGGAACAAATTTTCGAAGCGCTTTGCTGTCGGGATGCCCTCATTTATTTTACCATCTCTTTAAAATTTCTCAATTAAATCTTAATCGGTAGTAGTGTCCTTGGTTAGTTATCGGTGGACATAAAGGAGAGGTTTCTTTCGATAAACTCGAGCAGCTTTTGTTGGACAGACGGCTGGATATTATCAAATTCCACTCCTATTCCAGGATGAGAATGAGGCTGAATTTGCTTATCAGATAACCAGACAATCCTTGCCTCAAGCTCTAAATCTTCGAGTTTTGGCGGAAGCTTAAGCTTTAAAATAATTTCGTCTCCCAATTTGAATTGGCTACAGCCGTATATGTAGGCACCAATAGCGCTCAGATTTATAAGGTCTCCCTTAATACAAGCAGCGCCCTGGTCATATTTTGCTTTCAACTCTATTTTGATATCAATGGGCAGGCGTTTAAATCTGCGCCGTAATTGCATCTTTTTAATATTTTCTATAATCTTATCTTCTTTAAAACTATTCATTGCTATATCCTCTGTAGCATAAATATCAATAACCCTATCTAAGCCGGAAACGGAAAAAAATCCTTTCAGGTGAGCAGGTATATTGGTGAATCTCATTCTGCCGTTATTATTCATTACTTCTTTATAGGCGATAACTATTACTGAAATACCCATATAATCAATAAAATCAACCGTTTCAAAATTACAGAGTATATCGGAATAACCGTCACGGATGCATTGGCCTACAACTTCTACCAAATTTGCAGAATTTACATCAATACGACCGGCTAAATCTAATATAATGACACTGCCTTCTTGTCTTGCTTTAATCTCCATCTCAGTACAAGTCTCGTTGTTCTAAAATCAATACTTTATCATGATGCATTCTACTTCAAACAAGCCTACCCTGCAATATATTTTATGACCATAAAAAATCTTGCAAAAGCAATTGGGGTGTGATAAATTGAGAACCAATATGAACCCCGTTAGAACCTTTTATCTAACGGGGGAAAGGTAGGTTCTAACGGGGTGAAAGACAAACTCTGGAAATTTATAGACGACAAAGGTACATTTGCTTCCCATAGTGCCCACCAGATAAAGACCCTTTATTTTCCTTTGTGTAATTCTACGCCTATCATGTCCTCGGTTTCTGCGGATTTACATGGCGATATAAAGACGGATTTTAATTCTTTCTTGCTCGAACCCGTATCGCGTATCTCCTTAAGTAATTTAAAATCCAGCCGTAATTTCTGGATATACATAAACCCCGCCCTTCCTTCAAAGCTACATTCTACCCGAAGGAAGAGCGGGGTAAATCCAGCCAAAATCTGGTCAGCAACGGGCGTCTCTAAGGAAGCGAACCGCTTAGAAGATAAATTTAACTTAGAGGCAGGGCTGTTGTGGCAGAAAATAACGCGCCAAAATAAAAAAATTGGTTTAAGGTCAGAAATCACTTGTTTTATTCCTGCATCGGATGACCCGGCAGAATTAATGTTGTTAGATATTAGTAATATATCTTCAAAACCTATTAAATTTATTTCTACCGCAGCCATACCTATATTTGGCAGGTCAGCTCACAACTTGCACGACCACCGCCACGTAACCTCTCTTTTACAACGCATACAAAAGGAAAAATTCGGAGTAGTCCTCAGGCCTACTCTTCTTTTTGATGAATCCGGCCATAAGAAAAATCCTACTTCTTATTTTGTCTTGGCTACAGATGAAAAATATGGTCCACCTGAATATATTTACTCCACACAAGAAGAATTTACCGGAGAAGCTTCGGATTTAGAAGCACCTGATGCAGTATTAAAGAATCTTCTGCCTGCAAAAAAGAACAATATGCAGGGTAAAGAATCTATGGCTGGTTTACGTTTTAAAGCTTGTGTCCTTAAACCAAAACAATCTATTTCCTACATTATCCTTATGGGAATAATCAACGATAAATCTAAAATCCATGCTATATTTGAAAAATTTAATACTAAAGCTAAAGTAGAAAAAGCACTGGAAGAGAATAAAATCTACTGGCAAAAAAAGAGCTCCTCGATTAAAATTAAGTCAGGTAACAGAGATTTTGATAACTGGTTTAGGTGGGTGAATATCCAGCCTCACCTTCGAAAGGTATTCGGCTGCTCATACCTGCCGGATTTTGATTATGGCAAAGGAGGTAAAGGTTGGCGTGACCTCTGGCAGGATTGCCTCTCGCTTATATTAAATAATCCTAAAGAGGTCAGGTCATTATTGATTAATAATTTTAGAGGAGTGCGTATAGACGGTTCAAACGCTACCATTATAGGCAAAACCTTAGGAGAGTTTACCCCGTTAGAAATACCAAAGAATCAGGAAGAAAAAACAAAATTTCTAACGGGGTTTATTGCTGACCGTAATAATATCAGCCGTGTCTGGATGGACCACGGCATCTGGCCTTTACTGACCATCCATTTATATATTCATCAGACCGCTGACTTAAAAATATTATCGGAAGAGACAACTTATTTTAGAGACTATCAATTATGCAGGAGTAAAGAAATAGACTCAAACTGGAAACCCGATAACGGTAAAGAGCTTAAAACTAAAACCAAAGAAACATATAAAGGTAGCATCTTAGAGCATATCTTAATCCAGAATTTAGTGCAATTTTTTAATGTGGGTCCACATAATCATATCTGCCTTGAAGACGCAGACTGGAATGACGGCTTGGACATGGCAGGCGAGTTCGGCGAGAGCGTTGCCTTCAGCAGCATGTATGCCCAAAATTTTAGGAGTCTGTGTGAAATAATCGAGCATCTCCAGACAGATAACATAACTATCTTAAAAGAATTAACTACGCTCCTCGATTCTATAACACAAGATGCGATAGATTATTCCGACATAAATGCAAAGCATAAACTCCTGGAAAAATATTTCCAGAGTACTAAATATAAAGTATCCGGTGAGAAAATATCTATACCAAAAACCAAACTAATTAGCGACCTGAAAAAGAAATCTGACTGGATGTATGCACATATACAAAATAATGAATGGTTAAAGGAAGGATTCTTCAACGGGTATTATAATAATGATAAACAACCCGTGGAAGGTAATATTAATGGGCTTATGCGTATGACCTTAACCGGGCAGACTTTTCCTATTATGAGCGGAATCGCGGATACCGAACAAATTAAAACTCTCTTTAATAACGTGCGCAAATATCTAAAAGATGATGCACTCGGTGGTTTTCATTTAAATACAGATTTTAAAGAAGAACAGCTGAACTTGGGGAGGGCTTTTTCCTTTGTTTATGGTGATAAGGAAAACGGTGCGTTCTTTAATCACATGATAGTTATGTTTGCTTATGCATTATATAAACAAGGGTTCGTTAATGAAGGCTACGAGGTCATAAGCTCTATTTATAAGATGGCGCTCGATTCCCAAAGGAGTAAAATTTACCCTTGCCTGCCGGAATATTTTAATGCCGAAGGACGCGGTATGTATGGCTATCTCACCGGCTCTGCCAGCTGGTTTATACTTACTTTATTAACCCAGGCCTTTGGGATAAGGGGTCAATATGGAGATTTGATAATAGAACCCAAACTAACTGCAGAACAATTCAAAGCTCAAAATACAATTGGTATAACGACTTATTTTGCGGATAAGTTAATAGAAGTCAGATTTGTAAACCCCGTTAGAAATACCAAGGCTATAACAGGTGAAGGCAAAATTTCTAACGGGGTAAATCCGGCCAAGAAAAACTTCGGCAACTATTTAATAAGCAAGGTAAGTTTTAACGGAAAAATTATTGCTGAAAATTTAAAACAACCGCGCTTTTTAATCCCGCGCAACAAATTCCTCGCTTTATCTAATAATACTACCAATACTATTGAAGTAATTCTCGGCTAACTAATTATCGGTGGACAATAGCGAGACAAGAATTCTGGGGACATCATACTTATCTTTTGGGAATTAAATATTGTGTCCCCGGAATTCCATAAATACTATCTTCGTATTTTCGGCTTACCGTTACTACTTGGTGACTTTTACATTAATTGCCCGTGGTCCTTTCGGCGAGTTCTCCACCTCGAACTCAACTTCTTGATCTTCATGTAAAGAATCAAACTGGACATCAACAAGAGCTGACTGATGAAAAAATACCTCTTTCCCATCGACGCCAGCGATAAAACCAAAACCTCTTTCACGAACAAGCTTCTTAATCTTACCTGTAGGCATAAGACACTCCTTTCGCCAGTAAAAAAAGAAGCCCGGATCCCTTAAAGAAACCGGGCTTGTGTTTTTCAAGGTTATATTTTAACTACGTTAGTAGCCTGTTCTCCTTTAGGGCCCTTCTCAATCTCAAATTCAACTTCTTGCCCTTCTTCCAAAGATTTATACCCCTCGCCCTGAATTGCGCTGTGATGCACAAATACATCGTTGCCGGACTCTGGAGTGATAAAACCATAACCTTTCTGGTTAGAGAACCATTTGACTTTACCTCTTACCATTATTCTGTTACCTCCTTCCTTAAAAATTATAGTAAACCCTGCCTCCCAGTAGGCAGGAATGCCAGAAACAAAAAAGCCGCAAAAGTCAACCCTCTCGACCTTACGGCCTTCAGATTTCTTATCCTTTATTTACTACTGAAAAAAGTATAGCATCTTTTTGAGATATGTCAAGGATTAATTTTTCCTGAGGTGGAAATGATACCATAGATCGT
>DCOU01000112.1:0-2192 GCA_002322525.1 Candidatus Omnitrophica bacterium UBA1562
CTTCATAATATGCCAGAGAATGGGCCTATCCCCTATCCTGAATAACGCCTTGGGAAGTTCATCGTTACCCATCCTGGTGCCTTTACCGCCGCAGAGTATTACGACTTGCATACCAATCCCGCCTCTTTAAAGAGAGCTCTGAAAAAGTCTTTATTTATGATTTCACAGATTATAAAAGCAGATTCCACAGATTAAAACTCGACGCTAAAAATCTGTGTAATCTTGTTTTTAATCAGTGTAATCAGAGGTCTCTGACCGAACTTTAGGGGTTTTTCAGAGACCTCTTAAAGCCTACAAATGTCCCCCATATGCCTCTCAACCAATCCGGATTCTTACTCTGAAAAAACTTATAACACCAATACAGGTTTATAAACAAGACATTGGTTCCGAAACGAAGAATTTTCTCTAAGCTATTCGGCTTGACCCAGCGCATATAAAAAAAGATAAAATTTTTACTGCGCTCATAACTGTTAGTCCTGTCTTTAAAAACCCCTGCCTGGCTGATGTAATGGTAAGTCACTGCCTTAGGATTAAAGACTAACCTGTAACCTTTCTGCCTCACTTTAAAAGAGAGATCCGGCTCCTGCCATTCTCCAGTACCCTCATAAATATAATCAAACCCTTTTAGCTGCTCCAGCAATTTACGCCTGAAACACATATGGCAGGCCTCCAGGTAATCTACGTCTATCGTATTGGTGAGGCTCAGGCAATCTTTGTAATTAGAGCCCGGAGTAAACGCGCCGCTTTTTAAGATTCTTCCGACGTCTTTAACTCTATTCTCAAGGATTATACTCAAATATAATTTACCTAGAAATCTAAAAAAAATATTAGGCGTTGTCTTAAAGCTATTCAGAAATAATGCCAAGTCGCGGTTGGCCTGCCTGTCATCGGGTATAATGGTCGGTCCGGATACCCCGCCGATATTATCGTCGGATAAAAATGTATCGGCGATATTCTCCATCCATTGCGGAGAGACTGCCAGGTCGTCATCGATAAAACAGACTATATCCGACCGGGAGTGCTGCCACCCTGAATTACGGCCTGCAGAGAGCCCCCGTTTATCCTGATTGACAATCTTAATGCGTAAGCCCTTAAATCCGGATGCGACGCGCTCCGCACTGGAATAATCTCCGCCGTTTGAGATAATAACCTCAAAGTCCTGATACGTCTGCCTGCTTAAACATCCGAGGCAGCGCGCAAGGTCTTCGTTACGGTTAAATGTAGGGACCACAACTGAAAAAGTCAGTTTGTTTGGCATCTCGGTTTAAATGTATAAGAAATAATGCCGCAGAATGTCGCCGCCCCCTTAACGCCGTAAAGCGCAAAAAGGCCAAGCAAAAGAAACGGATGCGTAAGGGCCCTGGCGGTAAAGTAGGTTCGGCGCGGGGCACTATGGTGCATAACTAAATTAGGAAACCTTTTCAATGCCGAGATATAATAAAACCCATAGCGAAAAAATTTCTTGGCTACCTGCCAAAAAGTTGATGTCTCGTAATGATAAATATAGGCATTAATGAACTTAATCCTGGCGCCCATTTTATTAATTTTGAGGTTAATAATCGCAAATTCAAAGGTTATCGGAGGGTTATCCAGGAAATCTATCCGTTTGACAAAATCTGTCTTAAAAAACCGCGGCTCAGCAGTGCCGTAAATCGGGTCATCATCCTCCTCGGAATGAAATATCCATTTGTCGTAATTTATCAGGCGTTCCACAAAGGTATTTTTGTATATTTTTGAACGCTCAAAATGAGTTACGCCGTCATAGCCCTCTTCTTCGCAGGCCTTAACGCTAAGCTCAATAGTATCGAGATTGATAATCTGGTCGGAATCTAAAAATAATATGTACTTACCCTTCGCCAACTCCACGCCTTTTTTACGCGCCAATGCCAGCGATTCTGCGTCTATAATTTTATCCGTAAATTCCCGCGCTATTTCCTTGGTCTGGTCATTACTGAAGGAGTCGGTAATAATGACTTCTATATTCTTGTAATTTTGTCCCTTAAGCGCACTGAGGCATTCTGTTAAGGTGCGGCTTGAATTATAAGTAGGAACAATTACACTGACTAATGGATTCATTTTATTTATTTTAAGATTTTCGTAAAGATAGCGATGATAAAATCAAGGTCATCTTTTTTTAGATATTGATGGCATCCGATATAAAAGCCGTTTGCGCCGATGTATTCTGCATTTGG
>DCOU01000112.1:2331-3372 GCA_002322525.1 Candidatus Omnitrophica bacterium UBA1562
CCAAACAAAGGGCGGGTCTCAATGCCTTTTTGCTCTAATTCTCTGCGTATTTTGAAACGGGAAACCCTTTTAGTATCTTTTATGATTATGGGGTAAGCCAGGTAGCTTACGTCTTTTGAGTAGTAAGGGAGCTGTAAAATTCCGCTTAAAGAAGTGAGGCCGTGGTTTAAGTATCTGACATTTAAGTTTCTTCTCTTAAAAATCTCATCAGCTTTTTTAATCTGGGTTAATCCTAAGGCTGCCTGGAATTCCATAACCTTAAAATTAAAACCTATCATATCGTGGTAAAAACGGGGGTCAAAATCATCACTTCCTTGGTAGCTATCCAAAGGAGGGCAGACGCCGCTCTTGCGCGTGCAGACATTACACTCGCACATCCTTCCATGGGCCTTGATTTTTTTCAGCAACTTAAAGATATCCTGGTCATCCGTGGTGATTGCTCCCATCTCACCTGCCTGAATGTTGTGTGCTATATAAAAAGAAAAAACCCCTAATTTTGAAAGTGAACCTACCCGCTTACCCTTATAAAGGCTCCCGTGCGCCTGCGCCGCATCCTCCATTACTAAAAGGCCGTATTTCTCGGCAAGCCCGTTAATTGCATTCATATCAGCAGGGTATCCTATTAAATGCACCGGTAAAAGAATTGACACCCCCTTTTCCTTCTTTAACGCCTCTCTTATATTCTGCGCTGTTATAACTAAAGTCTTAGGGTCAATGTCCACAAATACAGGCTTAAGGCCGCTGTGTATTATCGCATTAGCCGTGGCAATGAAAGTCAAAGGGCTGGTAATTACTTTTGCACCATCTCTTATCTTGTATTTTTTCTTTAAGGCAATAAGGCCTGCGATTAATGCCGATGTCCCGGAGTTAACCACAACGGAAAACTTTGTCCCGATGTAATTTGCCCATGCCTTTTCAAACTCAAAGGCCTTTCTTCCTTCGGAAAGCCTTCCGGAGTTAATAACCTCCATTAATACCTTTTTTTCTTCGGCCCCTAAATGAAATTCGCCTACAGAAATTCTTATCATTTTATTCTTTCTT
>DCOU01000112.1:3448-7807 GCA_002322525.1 Candidatus Omnitrophica bacterium UBA1562
CCAATAAGTCAAAATATCATAGAGTGTCTGTTCTAAGGGTATTTTAGGCCTCCAGCCGGTTTCTTTAGAGAATTTCGTGTTATCGCCTACTAACGCCATTACATCCGATGGCCTAAGCCTATGTTTATCTTTTCTTATTGTTATTTGTTTTTTGGTAAATTTTAAAAGTATTTCTAAAATATCTTTAATTTTATGGCCTTTACCGGAACAGATATTATAAGCCTCACCTGCCTTGCAAGCCTTAAGGCCAAGCCAATATGCCCTGACTACATCCCTGACATCGGTAAAATCCCTTAAGGAATCCAGATTCCCAACATAAATGGCCGCCCTTTGTTTACCTTTCTCAATCAACGCTATCTGTTTGGCAAAACTCGAGGCAACAAAACTCTCGCTCATCCGCGGCCCAATATGGTTAAAGGCGCGCGTGCGCACTATAAACATACCGTAACTCTGGTTATATTGGTAACCCAGCATGTCCTGGCCTAATTTACCCACGGCATAAGGGCTTAAAGGCCGGAAAGGATTGCCCTCTTTTAGCGGCATTTCGTTTTCATAAACCCTGCCGTATTCCTCTGCGCTGCAGGCAATATGGATACGGGCATTGCGCTTCATTCTCCTTACTGCCTCTAACAGGTTCACCGTGCCTATTATATTGGTGTATAATGATTCGGCGGGTAAAACCCAAGAATCAGGAATATGCGCCTGTGCAGCCAAATGAAAGACCAGATCCGGCTTAATATTCCTGATAACTTTACTTACTGAAGAGGCGTTACGTATATCGCACCTATATATTTTAACCTTATCTTTGATGCCAGCCAGATTATTGCCCCTGGCCTCTGGGAGATCCATACCAAAAACCTCTACGTTATTCTCCATGACTAATAATTCTGCTAAGTGGCTGCCGGCAAAACCAGCAATACCCGTAATTAACGCTTTCACCTCGCTCTTCCTTTCTTATCTATACCCCAGCCCATTGGAAGGGCGGGGTTCATATATTCTTTCTCTTTAAAATTTCAATGTCTGCATCTACCATCATCTTAACCAGCCCTTCAAACTTTACCACTGGCTTCCAGCCAAGTTTTCTTTTGGCCTTGCTGTAATCGCCTTTGAGTATATTTACTTCTGCCGGACGGTATAATTTTTTATCTATAACTACATATTTCTTCCAGTTAAGGCCTACATAATTAAAAGCTTGCTGGAGGAATTGCTTAACAGAATGGACATCACCGGTAGCAATGACATAATCCTCGGGTTTATCCTCCTGTAACATAAGCCACATAGCATTAATATAATCTCCGGCAAAACCCCAGTCTCTTTTTGCCTCTAAATTGCCGATATGCAGTTTTTCGTTAAAACCTAATTTGATTTTAGCAACCGTATGGGTTATTTTACGGCTGACAAATTCAAAACCTCTACGTGGTGATTCATGATTAAAAAGAATTCCATTACAGGCAAATAGTCCGTAGGCCTCGCGATAATTTTGCGTTAAATGGAAACCCGCGACTTTAGAGATACCGTATGGAGAACGTGGATGAAATGGCGTATTTTCATTTTGAGGGGTCTCCTCGACCAGACCAAATTGCTCAGAACTTCCCGCAAAGTAAAATTTACACTTAGGCGCTTTTTCCTTAATTGCCGATAAGACAAAATGCGTCCCGTTTATGTTTGTATTAATAGTGGAGAACTCATCCTCAAAAGAATAACTCACAAAACTCTGGGCAGCCAGGTGGTAACATTCATCGGGTTTTATCTTATCAATGACATTAAATATGCTGGCATAACTTTCTAAGGAAGCTGAGTGCAAAACCAATTTATCCAGGATATGCCTTATGCGCCATAGCCTGTGTTCGGGATCCTCCAAAGCAACTCTTCTTACCATCCCGTGAACCTGGTAACCTTTATTTAATAGAAATTCTGCCAGATACGAACCATCCTGCCCTGTTATGCCGGTAATGAATGCTTTTTTCATTGCTTTGTCCTTTCTTATTTTTTCTCAAATCAGCGAGCAAATTTCATTAAAATGGAGTTAAGCCGAAACCAAAATATATCTATCTTTGAGCGACCAATTTTCTAAATAGGTGTAAAACTTGAGGTTTTTTATTTGCCCCCGAGATTTTTTTAAGCCAGAAAATAATGTATCTCATATCCAATTTGTTCTTCTGACGAACCAAAATTCCTCCTAAATCTTCTAAATCGCGCGGCCGTTCGCTGGTTATCTTATGAATTATCAGGTCCTCGGGACTTATAAGTTTTACCTTTATAGAATTTATCTTTTTAAAACGCGCTCTTTTAATCCCTGAATATTCAAGGGGATTCTGGGCAATAATAAAATCGCATTTGCCCATCACTTTATCTTTTGAAAACCTCATAGGGATTACACCGGTATTCTCAATAAATTTTTCGATTTTAGAAGGTAGCGACAAAAATCCATATTTTTTGGCTTTCTTTAAAAAATCATTTATTTTATTAATATCGACTATGATGTTGACATCTATATCAAAAGTCAAACGGGGTTCACCATAAATTGAAACTGCAATTCCGCCCAAAACTGCATAATCTGTTTTAGTATTTAACATTAACTTAATTAGCTGCTTCAACTGAAATTCTAATGGATTCATTGCTTTACCTTCATAAACATAAAGTGCACTTTAGATAAAGTCTGTATTTTTCTTAAGTTTATTTTTTGGTAATCTTCTTTAGGAACAATTTTTTGAAAAAATTGATAAAGATTTGTAAAAATCTTGATGCCCTCTTTAAAGGTTAATTTCTTTAAAAACTGTTTTTTATGTTTGTATTCAAAATTACCCAATATATCCCAATGCCTATTTTTCATATTTGACAAATCTCAGGGTCGTTTCCTTTCAATCCATTGATGCAGTTTAAATTCTAAGGGAACTATCCCTTACAGTATAAATTGCAGTATAAATTGCGGCTTTCAAAATTATTTTATCCTCCCGTAGTTAAGATAAAGAGACAATAACAAAATTAAAGTCGTCAATGTTATACTGTTGGCGGTAATTATAATTGCATCTTTTAAGTGAATTCCATAAATTATCCAAAGACTAACACCAATGCTTAACTGTATCAAAGTTATAGGACTAACATCGGATGCTGATTTTGTCTTAAAAATCTTTATAATTTGCGGGATAAAAGCAAACATTGTTAAAATTGCAGCACTTACGCCAATTATTGTCCAGAGCATGTCTTATCGTTAGAAATATAAGCTAAAATGGAATACGCACGCCTGCTTCTATAGCGGCTTCTTTTTTATCAAGGAAGTCCTTCAGCCGTAAAAATGTTTCCGCATCAAGTTTATTTAGAAAACTATGAGTGAAGGTAATATCTAAACCTAAAGGTTCACCTTTTGTATCTTTAAGAGAAAAAATGATTTCATTCCTTTGGGTTACTGAAATATCTGCGCTGAATTCTATTTGTTTAATCTCACCTTCGCCATAATCCATTTGGAAAACCAAACCTAATTGACGGCTAAACTTCCAGGCCCCATAAAGAGAAATGAGCTTCTCTTTTGTTGGCCTCTCTTCTCTTATGCCAATTCCCAAACGGTACTTTATTACGCCTTTTTGCGGATAAATAGTAGGAGTTTCTATCTGCGCGCGGAAATCGAACTTAGAATCCGAACTGTGTTTAAAGATATACGTCAACTTATTTGCACTGCCAAGCTGCCAGAAACCCTGGAAGGTTAAAGTATTAGAAATCTTGCTTTTTGTTTTAAGGTCGGTTTTCTCATAAGTATAGGTAATCTGTTGATTTTGATTTATCTGCCAAGAGCCTTCTAAGGTAATAACATCGGGTGAAGCTTTCTTCTTGATCATAAAAATAATACGGTTAAATTCATCTGCCTGCCAAGAACCGGTTAATTTTATGATTTGGATGTGAGTTGCTTCAGGGACAGTCCCCTTAAAGCGACTTCGACTTAGCTCCGACGGGGACAGTCCCTGTTTGTGAGTTATAATTTCAAATGTCAGGGTATCGCTGTCTGTAGAAATAATCTCTCCTTTAAGAATTAAACGCTCGCCCTTGTATTGACTTTTAGTTTCGCCGAGATTGAGTTCTAAGTCGTAATTTGAGTTAAGTTTCCAATTACCGATAAAACTAACCTTCGAAGGCAAATTATAAAGCCTTCGCCAACTTGCTGGCTCATTGAGCCAATAAATGAGTTGGTTGTTTTTATCTATGGAAAATCTACCCCGGACCGGTATTGACACCTTCTGTTTAGGTGGCTTTATAAATAGTTGATTATTTGAGTTAATTGAATAGTGACGTCTCATGGTTTTAGGGTCAGTCCCCTTCGGGGACAGACCCTTCATCCGTCGCGGACAGTCCCTTCTTAAAATCAAA
>DCOU01000112.1:7895-21137 GCA_002322525.1 Candidatus Omnitrophica bacterium UBA1562
ATATGGCCTGCTACTTTTTTTGCTGCACGAAGATAATAATTCAAGTCATCCAAATCTCTCAGAGAAAAAATCTTTCTTAATATAAATTCGGGTTGAAAGGAAGCCTTATACATACCTTGAACTAATCCCATGAGCTTATTATTTTCAATTCGTGTTTTCATTACCGGGGATTTCATATCATAGCCATCCCAGTCAAAAGTCTTAAGCAGGTTTTTTTGTTTGCATTCCTCAAAAAGAGGAGTTCCCGGATAAGGAATAGCCACTGTTGCCTGCATAGTATAGGCATAGCCTTTCTTTAGCAACCACCTGCCTAACTTAAGAGTCTTTAAAGCATCTTCGTAAGTTTCCCAGGGATAGCCGAACATAATGGTAATATGGGGATATAAACCTGCCTTTGTCGCAGATTTGCAATCCTGGATAATCCTTTCTACCTTTAGATTCTTATTTATTTTATCAAGGGTCTTCTGATTTGCGGATTCTAAGCCAAAAAGGAGCAAACGAAAATTTGCCCTTTTCATTAAAGAGAAATCCTCATAAGATAGGGCGCCAAAACGCATATTACAATCTAAGTATATCTTTCTATTGTAACCTCTATTAATCGTACCCCGGCAGAATTTTCTTAGCCAATCGCCAGCAGGAAAAGTTCCGGTGTCATCCATAATCTCTTTTATATTATACTTCTCTATAAGCGTGCCTATTTCATCTAAAACATTATCTACTTTTCTTACACGAAACTCGGGATACAATAAAGGCCAGGCACAGAACGTACAACCTCCGCCTTCTCTATGCCAGCAATCGCGGCCGCTCATGATATAGGTTCCGGGTGTTCTCTTATAATTCCCGTTTTTATAGGCATAGAGCCGCCATTGGGTAAGGTCGCGGTCAATGAATGGCAATGAATCCAAATTATGGTTGAGCTGGAACCGACCTGTATTTTTTATCTGACCGTTGTCACGATAGTGGATACCCGATTCAAGTTCAATATTATCAGGGACAGCCCCCTTGGTCTTAACTTCAGGGTCAGTCCCCTTCGGGGACAGACCCTTCATATTCTGCGGGGACAGTCCCTTCTTTTCGAGAAAATTACAAAGATTAAGCAAGAGGAAATCATAGTCACCGCCACTCAAAACAAAATCTACTTGGGAATTCTGGAATGATTCCTCGGGTAAAGCGGTAACGTGGTCGCCGAATAAAACAATTTTAGGGACAATTTTAGGGACAGTCCCCTTTAAGTTACTCTGATTTAGCCTTGACGGGAACTGTCCCTTAATATCGCTGATTATCTTCCAATGTTGCTTAATAACCGGGGTTTTGGTTTCAAAGGCGATTAAATCCGGTTTTTCTTTTTGGATAAATTCTAAGAATTTATCATAACTCCAACCCTCAGCAATGCAGTCATTCCAGATGACCTCATGGCCAGATTGTCTTAAAAGAGTAGCTGCCTGGGCAGGGACAATAGGATAAATTACAGTTTTTTCAGAAAATACTTGATATTGCCTGTTCTGTGAAAGTAGTGGTATACCTTTAACACCTGAAAAAGGCGGATAGGAAATAATGATTTTCATATTGTCTTAAGGACAGTCCCCTTAAAATTTTAAGGGTCAGTCCCCTTCGGGGACAGACCCTTTCTCCAAAGGGACAGTCCCTACTCTTCCTTTTTCTTCTGAAAGCGTTTTAGCTAATAGACCTTTAAGAAAATAATATCCGTAAGTAAGATGTGTAAGTATCATACCTATAAAAACAAAGAGAATCAACGATGTCTTAACAATTAGGGACAGTCCCCTTTCGGGGACAGTCCCTATGATACTTAAGATAAGCACAAGCAATAGATATAAAGATAAACCCCAGAAATACCATATTCTAAAAGTATTTAAGAATAAGGATAAAATCGCTCCTATAATTAAAGCAAATAAAAACAATGTGGGAATAAAATAAGGCAATCTTAAGGATGTCTGGGGATAACGCTTAACAAAATAGCCCCGATGAAGGGCATAATTTGCCACCTGCTTAAGATGTGGCAAGAATAATGGTCGCCGGTGATGATAAACTATAACCGTGGGGTCATAGACTATCTTTTTATTTAATGTTTTGGTTATGTCTAAACATAACTTGCTATCTTCTCCCGGCCAAAAATTTGTGTTAAATCCACCTAATTCTTGCATTATGGATTTGCGAATTAAGAAATTACAACTAGGATAGTCATCAACTTCTATTTTTTTCTTAGGTAAACCCCGCACCATACCCTTACTGGTATGGCATTCTGGTATGGTGCGGGGTAAATATCTATAGACAAATTTAGCGCTGACTAAGGGTGAGGAGTAAATCAACCCACTTGCCTTCTGTCTTACGCTATCATCTCGTGGGGTGATTGCTGGACCTCCTACGGCTGCTACTTGCGGATCAATAAAATTTTTGATGGCGTTCTTTAACCAATCCTTTGCCGGGTAGGCATCGTCATCGATAAAAGCCAGGATTTCACCTTTAGCATAATCTATAGCTATATCCCTCTTTTGAGCCGGGCTTACAGGACCAGTAGGATAAAATTTTATAGGAACAGTCCCCTTAGTGCTCAATATTTTAGCTAGGGCGGGAACTGTCCCTATATCAGAATCGGGTAGGATAATAATCTCAAGATCGGGAAAGTCCAGTTCCTGACATTTACCTACGCATTCTTCCAGATTCTTTTGCCAGGTTTTTACGGCGATAATAATCGATACGGTCATAGTATCTTAATATATACATTCTATAAAATATTGCCAGGGTATCCAAACCCGTGGCTAAAATTGACTTAGGCCCAATCCGGCCATAAGACCTTTGGGGGTTCAGAATTATGGGCGCCTCAGCAATCTTATATCCTAAATGATGCGCGTTTACCAAAAGCTCTAAATCAAAGGCAAATTGTTTTACCAAAACCCGGGGTAATACATTCCTTAAAACCTCGGTTTTAAATAACTTCAGGCCTGTCTGGGTGTCATGGCAAGGCAGATTAAAGAGAATTCTGATCAATAAATAATATACAAAACTGATTATCTTGCGTTGTAGAGGATAATTCACTATGGAATTAGGATGCAGTTTAGAGCCAATAACTATATCTGCCTTATCTAAACGCATAATATCAAAAAGGGCCTGAAACTGAATGGGGTGTAAATCCATATCTGCGTCTAAAAAGAGCGTATAATCTCCAGTGATATAATGCAGGGCCTTTTTAATCGCCCGGCCTTTACCCATATTCGCAGGGTTTCTTCTAACAATAAGCTGTGGATATTTCTCCAATAGGGCAATGGCCTTTTCATACGTATCATCGGTTGAGCCATCGTCCATCACAATGAGTTCCCAGGGATAACCAAAGCTATTAAAAGCCTGCGCTGTTTCTTCTATACTGAATACAATGCGACCCGCCTCATTGTAAGCAGGCATAACTATGGAGATTTTTTCTTTCAGATTCTTCATTCCTAAAAAGGGTCAGGCCCCTTTTTTAATAAAAGGGGTCATAAAAGGGGTCAGGCGCTTTTTTTATACACTAAAAACAAATGGATAAAAAATAGTAAAATTGAATTTATGCAGAGTATCAACTGCACCTGAACGAGAGTTTTGCGAAATAGGATAATTGTTAAAAACTGTAATAATGTAAATAAAGTTAGATATTTCATAAAACGCAGGTCTTTTATAGAAAGAAAGTAAGCTATCATAATGTACAAGAGCGCAAAAAAGGTCATGGATACGCCAAAGAATCTGCCTAAAATAATGGATTCAGCAAATACTTTTCCTGTAAGAACCTTTAAGATAAAAATAGGAAAAAGATTATAAATCACATTAGCAAAGATACACAAACCGCAAGCGTATAAAAGCGACTTCTTTAAGGTGGCAATGGTATCCATATTTTTAGCATTTAATCCCGCAATTTTAGGAAACATCACTATAGCTATTGCTCCAGGCAAAAATAAAAAAATCTTTCCTACCATCTGGGCCAAAGAATAAAACCCTGCCTCGTTAGAACTAAAAAAATACTTCACTAAAACCATATCGAAACTCACCAGGGCAATAAAACAGAAATTGCTTATCGCTACGGGAAATAAATAAACCAATATCTCTTTATAGTTGATATTTTCTCTTGCGGCTCTCGTGGAAATAAAAAACGCCTTAAGAGGTAGAAAATAAATGGCGAGACCGATTAAGCTAGAGGCTAACAGGGCGCCTAAAGCTCCTGCGATATTATATCCTAAAAGAATAAATATGAAGGTAAGAAATAATTTTAATATACCGGTTATGACTGAGACGGAAGTTAACCAACCGAAAAGTTCTAATCCCTGCACTCCTCCCGAAAAAACCGGGGCAAGACAAGTCGAAGCAAGCAGTAGAGCTAAGATACCACCCGAAAGAACTGACGGAATCTTCAATATGTTTATGATATAAATCGAGGCGAACCAAAAAATTGAAAAAGTAGAAATCGCTAAAATTGAACTTTTCTTAAAGAGGTCGGATAGAAAAAACCTGATTTTAGCAACCTGATTACGGGCATTAAATTCTGACGTGTATTTGGTCACCGCTATCTGAAGTGTCCCTAACGGTGCAGCAATCAGCATATATATAGAGAGTAGAGAGTTAAATGCTGCAAAATCCGAAACAGACAGTTTATGCGCAATTAATAATTGATACATAAGATTTAGAAAGTTCGCTAAGGAAGTCCCGGCGAAAACCAAAATTATATTTTTACTAAAATGGTCTAAATTTTTGAATTTATTTAGCATCAGCTAAACGATAATCTTCAGGAATCTTCGGGAACCCACCTTAAGAACGCCGCCTTTTATAGGCACGAAATTCTCTTGCCTAACCTTAGAGTTATCCAAAGACACCGCTCCCTGTTTTATTAATCTGCGCGCCTCGTTTCCGCTTTTCACCAACCTACTATTCAATAATATAGTTGCAATTGACTGTTTTCCGTCTGTTTTATATTCGGGTATATCCTGCGGTAATCCTCTCTTACTAAAAACTCCCTCAAACTCTCCTCTTGCTTTTTCAGCTGAATCTCTGCCGTGGTATTGGCGCGTAATATTTTCTGCCAGGCTTAATTTTGCTTCTTTAGGATGCTTTTTTCTAACAGCCTCTAAATCCTCATCAGTAAGCAGCGTATAATATTTCAACATCATTTCATCGGATATAGACATAATTTTCCCGAACATCTCGTTTGGGTTTTCGTTAATAGCGATAAAATTTGCGTAAGACTTACTCATTTTCTGTATACCGTCGGTTCCTTCCAAAAGGGGCATAGTGATGATTACTTGTTGAGGCTTACCATAGGCCTGCTGGATGTCGCGGCCCATTAAAAGGTTAAATTTTTGATCTGTCCCGCCTACTTCAATATCTGATTCTAATTTTACAGAATCATAACCTTGCATTAACGGATAAAAAAGCTCTAGAAAACTTAACGGTTTATTTTCTTTTAATCTTTTCTGAAAATCATCACGTTCAATAAGACGCGCAACCGTACACCTCTGTGCTAGTTCCACAAACTGCTCAAAAGTAAATGGCGGAAATTCCCTTTCTTGAAAACCACGCCGCGAAAACCATTCGCTGTTATGGCGGCGTTCAAAGACATCCGGGTCATCTACTCTTAAAATTTTGCTGACTTGTTTTATATAAGTTATTGCGTTTTTCTCCACCTCATCCCAAGTAAGGATTTTTCTCGTTTGCGATTGACCCGAAGGATCCCCCACTAGGGCCGTAGCATCTCCAATTAGAAATATTACTTTGTGCCCGAGATCCTGAAGTTGGCGTAATTTCCGCAGTAAAACTGTATGGCCCAGATGTATATCCGGGACCGTCGGATCGAATCCAGCTTTTACCTTAAGCGGTCTTTTATTTTTTATGCTATCCTCTAATTTTACTTTCAGTTCAGCTTCCGAAATTATCTCAACTGCACCGCGCTTAATAATTTCCAACTGTTTATTGATGTCTGGTTTCTGCATTTTATCACCTCACCTAAGAGGGGACACCTTTCCGATTAGATTCAAAGACGTCCCTCGATTGGATCGGGACCTGTCCCTATATTTTCTTTTTCTATATTTTTGCGCTCAGGCCAATCTTTGCCTGTTCTATATCTACCTTAATCACTTTGACTTTTAATTTGTCTCCTGATTTTAATTGCGTAAGATTATCTTTGTCTATTTCGCTGGCATAAACCAAACCTTCTAAATCCTCATCAATTTTTACAAATACGCCAAAATCATTCACATTCACAACTTCTGTTTCTATAACGGTATCCAATGGATATTTGGCAGCAATCTCCGGCCAGGGATTGGGCTCTAATTGTTTTAATCCCAATGCAATGCGCCGGTTCTGACTATCTACAGAAAGCACTACTACTTCCACTTTTTGCCCTTTCTTAAATATATCCTGCGGATGGGCTACTCTTCTGGTCCAGGAAATATCTGAGATATGGACCATCCCTTCTAAACTGTTATCCAACTCCACAAATACGCCGTACGTAGCAAAGCCTCTTATTTTTCCCTGAACTTTTGTGCCTTGTGGGTATTTAGCTTCAGCTTCTAACCATGGATTCTGCTCCAGTTGTTTAAGGCTCAAGGATATCTTGCGTGATTCTTTGTCTATATTCAACACCTGAACTTCTACTGTATCTTGGATAGCAAACATTTCACCGAGATTATTTACCTTCTTTGTCCAGGATATCTCAGATACGTGAATTAAACCCTCAATTCCTTTCTCTAACTCTACAAATACACCGTAAGGCAGGATGTTTACCACTTTGCCTTTTACCTTGGAACCGACGTTGTATTTTGTCTCAATATCAGCCCAAGGATCGGGAAATCTCTGCTTTAGCCCCAGAGAGACTTTGCCTGATTCTTTATCTAACTTCAAAATAACTACATCAATCTTGTCTGCCAATGCCACTATCTCGGAAGGATGGCTGATTTTAGACCAAGACATATCGGTGATGTATAAAAGCCCATCTACACCGCCCAGGTCTACAAATGCCCCAAAATCGGTTATGGCCTTGACTGTTCCCGAATAAATCCCTCCTACCTTTAAATCCTGCCATAGTTTTTCTTTTGCCTCTTCTTTCGCCTTTTGCATTGCCTCCCGATGGGATAATATTATGCTGTGCCTTAGGTTATTTACCTTGATAATTTTGAATTTAAACGGGTGATTAAGAATATTTTTGTCTAAGAGGCCCCTAAAAGAAGAAAGAGATGTGGGCAAGAAACCTTCTATTCCCACGACATCGATCAGAAAGCCGCCTTTTACCTTCTTGACGGGCCTGCCCTCAACCAGCGTGCCTTCATCGGCGTTCTTAACAATCTTATCCCAGCCTTGTATGCGTATAGCTTTATCCCGCGAAAGCCCAATCATGCCGGAATCATCTTCGATACAGTCGATAAAAAAATCCAATTCTTTGCCTACCCCTAAATCTTCTTTGCTAAATTGGCTGATGGAAACAATCCCTTCGGATTTAAATCCCACATCAACCAGGACCTCTTTTGCTTTTATAGATACGATTCTGCCTTTAATAATCTGGCCTTCCTTCAGTATTTTTATGCTCTGATTATAAAGTTCTTCCATAGCTGATAATTCTTTTGTCATTTTATATTACCTCCCTTTTCTGTTAACTTAATATTACCCTTGTCCACCTCGTAGGTGGCTAACCGTGTTCACCTACGAGGTGGATTTAGGTTAATTTTTAGAGATTGCTGAAAAAGTCTTAAACAATGCAGCAATCTCTGATTAAAAGATTAAAAACAGATTACACAGATTAAATTATCGTCGAGAAAAATCTGTGTAATCTTGTTAAATCTGTGTAATCAGAGGTCGCTGTGGCATTTTAGGAGTTTTTCAGCGACCTCTTTTATCTTCTTGACAATCTCCTTAACTAACCACTGCGGCGTAGAAGCGCCGTTTATCAATCCAATCTTATTTGCATTTTTTAATATTTTATCCAGATTGGCCTTTTCATTCTCGACAAGATACGTCCTCTTATTAATTTTACGGCCGATGCACAGCAACCTTTTAGTATTGGCGCTTAAGGACGAACCGATAATTAATAAGGCATCTACAGAACCTGCGAGTTTCTTGGCTTCATCCTGTCGATGTAGCGTATCCAAACATATCGTGTTATATACATGCACCTCCAATACTTTAGGATTTTTTTGCAAGATTTCACTTACCACTGCGAAAAATACGTCTTTGGTTTGAGTAGTCTGAGAAATTATTCCTATCTTCTTATAGGAAAAAATATTTTCTTTGATATCTTCTGGTTTGTCAATGGTATATGCCCCGGGTGCTAAATCAAGAAGGGCCTTTATTTCGGGATGCTTACGGTCGCCGACAATAATAACTTCCAGGCCCTGCTTATGAAGCAGAACACAAATTTTCTGCACCAAAGAGACATAGGGACAGGTGACATCAATAAGCCTTAAGTTTTTCTTCTTGGCAGCGTTTAATATCTTGCGGGAACTGCCATGGGAGGGCAATATTAGGGTTGATGAACCTTCTAAATTATCTAAGGAATTTACTATGCAAAGGTTCTTTTTTTCAAGTCGCTTAATAACTTCGGGGTTATGTATAACGGGGCCGAGTGAATAAACCTTACTCTTACTTTGGATGAGTGTTTCCTCAACAATATCTACTGCGCGTCTAACGCCTGAGCAAAAACCGATATTTTTGGCTAATTTAACACTTAGCATGAAAGATGCCTGATATTATCCATTATGTGTTGAGCAAGAGCTTGATAAGGCATCCTCCTTTCTATAGAAATTTGCTTACCGAAACATACAGAGATATTGGTTAACCGGATAAACTTAGCGCCAGCCGGCAGCGCCTTTTCTGTCCCTTTTACAAAAGCGGGTATCACGGGTACACTGAGTTTTGCGGCTAAAAATCCTATACCCGGATAAGGGTCGCCAGATGCACCGTCGAATCTACGGCTACCCTCGGGAAACAGCACTAGAGGTTCGCCTCTTTTTACGCGACGCATAGCCTCTTTTAGGGCTGACAAATCTGCAGAATCCCTCTTCACCGGAAAAACGTTTATCCTAAAGAGAAACCTGGAAAACAACGGATTACAAAATAATTCTTCCTTACCCATATAATTTAATTTACGCTGACAGGCAACCCCTACAGCTATGGGATCTAAATAGCTTACATGGTTTGAGGCCAAGATAAAACCTCCTCTTTTAGGTATATGCTCTAAACCTTTTGCCTTAAAACGGAATAATATCTTAAAAAGAATAATTGATATGTGCCTCAGGATACTATAAAGCATCTTTTGCGATTAAATCTTTACAGTATTCAAGCAACTTCTTCGCCCGCGCTAAACTCCTTGCCTCTGCATATATACGCATAATGGGCTCTGTTCCTGAAGCCCTGAACATCAGCCAGCTCTCGTCTTGGAAAATCAATTTTATTCCGTCGTAATCCTTTACCTGAGTTACTTTTTGCCCTAATAACTCACCCGGTAAATTCTCTTTCTTGGGTTCTATGCGCGTGTCCAAATGTAAATCTTCGCGTAAGTAATAATACCTGCCGAATTGTTTCTCTGTTTCATTTAAAATTTCTAAAATATCCTTATTGCGATAAACCATCATCTCAAGAAGCAGGAGGCCTGCCATAGTGCCGTCTCGCTCCGGTATATATCCTTTTACCCCCATCCCGCCTGCCTCTTCTCCGCCGACTAAGATATCCTGCGTCTCCATAAGGTTAGATATGTATTTAAAGCCTACCGGTGTTTCATAAAGCTTGGCCTTTAAAAATTGGGTTATATGGTCAATCATAGTTGTGCCTGCAATTGTTTTAACAATGCCGCCTCGGAAACCTCTATCCTGATGCAGATGTAATGCTAATAGACCTAAAATTTTCTGGGGATGAATAAATATCCCGCCCGGTGCAACCGCTGCAATCCTATCCGCATCACCATCCAAAGCTATACCTAAGTCGAACTTCTCTTTTTTAACTCTTAACTTTAATTCTTGCAGGTTTTTTTCAATCGGCTCAGGGCTTATGCCTCCAAAAGAAGGATTAATGGTCTGGTGTATAAACTCTAATTTTATATTCGTTCCTTTGAGTATCTCAAGCATAAAACTATCTCCTGAGCCATACATCACATCCACTAAAATTTTGAATCTTTTTTTCGCGGCCTTCTTTAAGTCAAGGTATGCACGAATAAATTTAATGTAATCCCTGGTTAAATCTTCTTTTTTTATTCTTCCTGATATACCACCTGTCTCTTTTATGGGTGTTTTACCTAAACGCCTCTCTATATCCCCAGTAACCTCTGGAGGAGCTGCGCCTCCTGAAGAAATCTTAATCTTAAAACCGTTGTATTCAGGAGGATTGTGAGAGGCTGTAATCATAATACCTAAGTCCAGGTGCCTATTTTTTACGGCAAAGCTTAAAGCCGGAGTAGGGATAGCCCTATCTGAAAGAATAACCTCAATCCCATTATTCCTGAAGACACCAGAGACAACCTCAGCAAAACGCTCAGACATAAAACGGGTATCATAACCGACTGCGAGCTTCTTCCCAGAACCTAAATAATCGGCAACTGCCTGAGAGACAATTTTTAGATTTTCAAATGTGTAATCTCCTCCTATAACCGCCCTCCAACCATCGGTCCCGAACTCAATTTTGGTATTACTTTGCATTCCTTATCCTTTCTATTGCTAATTTAGTATTTTTGGCGCCGAATATGTATGAACCTACGGCTAAAATATTTGCACCTGCTTTAATGATACTGCCTGCCCATTTATCGTTTACTCCTCCGTCTACGGAAATATCGCCGTTGAATATAGAACGCAACTGTTTTATTTTAGGCAATACTGCCGGAATAAACGCCTGGCCGCTAAATCCGGGATTAACAGACATAACCAGAACTAAATCAACGAGATTAAGCACATTTATTATCTTTGCTAAAGGAGTGGCGGGATTTAAGGAGATGCCCGCTTTAATTCCTTTAGATTTTAACCGTTTAGCGTATAGCGGATAGCGTTTAGCGTTTATAGTCTCAATATGCATCGTAATCATATCGCTTCCTGCCTTAACAAAGTCATTGATAAAATTTTGAGGATTCTCAATCATCAGGTGCACGTCTAAAGGAAGTTTCGTTACCCGACGGATATATTTGACTACTCCCGGGCCGATAGTAATATTGGGCACGAAATGCCCGTCCATCACATCGATATGAAGCATATCCGCGCCTGCTAACTCTACTTTCTTTATCTCTCTCTCTAAACAACTAAAATCTGCGGACAATATTGAGGGAGCTATTTTAATATTCATATTTTAATGTTAAAAAAGTTAAGGACGTTAAGGAAGTTACAAAAAATAACCTTCTTAACATTTTTAACCTGCTTAACCTACTTAACTTTTTATTGATACAGTCTTTTTCTAACAATATAATTAAACACAGCTTCAGGCACTAAATATCTAAAGGATTTATTTTCTTTTATCGCCTTTCGGATTTCAAAACCCGAGATATCTACTGCCCTGATAGGGATAGTAGAAATATGGGGAGGTATTTTTTCTAAAAGGTATCCCGGACGGGTGGCGACAATAAACCTTACCATTTTAATAATTTCATCCAAATCCTTCCAATCATCCAGATATTTAAGCAAATCCGAGCCGATTATAAAATACAATTCATCCCGCGGGTATATTTCCTTGAATTCTTTCAAAGTATCTATCGTATATGAACGGCCGTCTCTTTTGATTTCCATATCAGAGGCTAAAAAATATGCGTTGCCTTTAATAGCTACTTTTACCATAGCAAGCCTTGCACCGGCAGAAGCAATTTCAGAATTATCCTTATGCGGCGGGAGGTTTGTAGGCACAAAAATAACCTTATCAAGGCTTAGCTTTTCTTTTACCTCCTCAGCCAGAATAAGATGGCCGATATGTATGGGATTGAATGTGCCGCCTAATATTCCGATTTTCATTCTCTTACCTGTCCATTCCCAAAAACCATATATTTATACGTAGTCAATTCTTCGAGTGCCATAGGGCCGCGCGCATGCAGTTTGTCAGTAGAAATGCCTATCTCGGCACCCAATCCAAATTGATAACCGTCGGTAAAACGCGTGGAGGCATTAACATATACGCAGGCAGAATCCACTTTCCTTAAAAATTCTAAGGCATTTTCATAATTTTCAGTAACAATGCTATCCGAATGATGAGTGCCATAATAGTTTATGTGCCTAACCGCTTCATTCAAATCATTCACTACTTTCACTGAAAGAATTAAATCCAGATATTCAGTATGATAATCTTGCTCGGTTGCACGTTTTGTGCCTTTTACAATCCTCTGCGTCATACTACAACCGCGGTTTTCTACGCCTGCCTCTTTAAATTTTTTTAACATTGCCGGTAAGAATCTTGCTGCGACATCGCGGTGAACTAACATACTCTCCATTGCATTACATACTCCGGGGCGCTGGCATTTGGCATTGTAACATAAATTCTCGGCCATATTTAAATCCGCCCATGCATCAACATATACATGGCAGATACCCTTGTAATGTTTTATCAGGGGTATGCGCGAAGACTTAATTACCCGATTAATTAAACTCTCTCCGCCGCGCGGAATCACCAAATCAATATAATTATTTAATTTTAATAATACATCCACGGCATCTCTGTCGGCAGTTGTAACCATATTGATTAAATTTTGCGGAACCCCGTATTTCTTTAATACTGCCTTAAGGAGCTGATATATTGCAACATTAGAATTTAATGCATCGCTGCCCCCTCTCAAGATGACACTATTACCTGATTTAAAACAAAGCCCAATGCAATCAGAGGTAACATTAGGACGCGATTCATAAATAATCGCAATTACGCCTATAGGCACCCGCACCTTATGTATCCAGAGGCCGTTGGGCCTGCGCCAGGCTTTAATAACCTCGCCTACAGGGTCATTTAATTTGCTTATCTCTATGAGGGAATCAGACATTTCTTTTATTCTTTTAGCGCTAAGAGTAAGCCTGTCTAAAAGTGAGCCGGATAATCCTGCCTTAGTTGCCCTGGCAATATCTTTTTTATTTGCTTTAAGAATAGATTCTTTTTTACTAATTAAGGCCAAGGCCATATTTTTAAGGACTTTATTCTTCGTTGCCGTTGATACTGTCAGCATAAATCTTGATGCTTCTTGTGCGCTCTTTGCTATATTAGTAAGTTCTTTTTTTAACTCCATTTTTTCTCACATCTCCCAATACTACTATGTTAATTTTTGACTAT
>DCOU01000019.1 GCA_002322525.1 Candidatus Omnitrophica bacterium UBA1562
AGAAAGGATAGGCCTTCCTAATCCTTATAAAGGAAGGGCCTAAACGCTTGTAAATTTCTTCGAAATTTACTTCGCAGGCTTCGGGGTTAATTCGCCCAAACAACTTACGTTCACTAACGTTCCGTAAGTCGTTTGCTCATTAAAAATGAATTTAGAGAAGAAATTAAGCCGTTTAAAAAAAATAATCTCCAATATGGATTCGGTCTTGCTTGCCTTTTCTGGCGGCGTGGATAGTACTTTTCTGCTTAAAGTTGCCTCGACGGTATTATCGCAGGATAAAATTCTTGCGGTTACAGCCTATTCTGCCACTTACCCTAAAGAGGAATTATTATTTTCCCAAAATATGGCGCGGTCCTTTGGTGTAAGGCATAAAATAATCAAAACCTATGAATTAGAAGATAAGAGATTTACGGCGAATCCAACTAATCGCTGCTATTTCTGCAAAAAAGAGCTTTTTAGCAGATTAAAAGCTCTGGCAAAAAAATTTAAATTAAATTTTGTGGCAGATGCAAGTAACGTATCAGACAAACAGGACTTTCGGCCGGGTAATATTGCCAAGGAAGAATTCAAGATACGTTCGCCGCTTCAAGAAGCAGGTATTAGCAAAGAGGATATCAGGCTCTTAAGTAAGAGATTGGGGCTGAGCACTTGGAATAAGCCGGCTATGGCCTGCCTTGCTTCCAGAATTCCTTACGGCAGAAAAATTACCTCTCGTATATTAGCGCGGATTAATAAAGCTGAAGTATTTTTAAGGCAATTGGGTTTTTTGCAGGTAAGATTAAGGCACTATAACGGACTTTGCCGTATAGAGGTATTGAGAGAAGATATCCCTGCACTTATGCATAAACGCAATTTGATAGTAGAAAAATTAAAAAGATTAGGTTATAATTATATAACAGTAGATTTAGAAGGTTATCGCACAGGCAGTTTAAACCCCGTTAGAAATACCAGAGCTATTAGACATAAAAACAAAATTTCTAACGGGGTAAATGAGGTGATTAAGCGATGAGAAGAATATATTTAGATTATGCTGCTACCACACCTTGCGACCCGCTAGTTATAAAGGCAATGGAGCCGTATTTCTTTGAGAAATTCGGTAATCCCTCCAGTATTCATACCGAAGGACAAGAAGCAAAAGGAGCAATTGAAGAGGCACGCGAAAGACTAGCCGTGTTTTTAGGGGCAAAGCCTGAAGAGATTATCTTTACCTCAGGCGGAACAGAATCCAATAATTTTGCCATCGAAGGCGTAGCTTACGCCCAAGAGAAGAAAGGTAACCACATCATTACAACTAGCATTGAGCATCATGCCATAACCGAACCCTGTAAATTTCTGGAGAAGAGAGGTTTTAAGATTACTTATGTCGGTGTAGATAAATACGGTTTAGTTTCGCCTTCAGATATCAAAAAGGCAATTACGGATAAGACTATTCTTGTTTCAGTAATGCATGCCAATAATGAGATAGGCGCAATCCAACCTATTGCCCAGATTGGTAAAATTGCTAAAGACTCAGGGATATATTTTCATACGGATGCAGTGCAGACAGTAGGTCATATTCCCACGAATGTAAATGATTTAAACGTCGACCTTTTATCATTATCAGCGCATAAATTTTATGGCCCAAAAGGTGTGGGTGCGTTATATGTAAGGAAAGGAACGCGCATAGAAAGATTCTTACACGGAGGAGACCAGGAGAAAGGCAGGCGCGCATCTACACATAATACACCGGGTATCGTAGGTTTAAGCAAGGCAATAGAATTGTGCCAGGATAAGATGAAAGATGAGGCAAAATTCCAGACAGGCCTGCGCGATAGGCTTATTAAAGAGATTAAAGAGAAAATCTCAGATGTTTATCTCAATGGTCATCCGCAACAGAGGCTTCCCAACAATGTTAATTTTTCTATAAAATATATTGAAGGCGAGTCTATTCTGCTTAACTTAGACATGTTGGGCATTGCCGCATCCACAGGCTCTGCCTGCACCTCAAGTTCCTTGGAGCCTTCCCATGTATTATTAGCTATCGGTCTTTCGCACGAAATCGCCCACGGTTCATTAAGAATTACCTTGGGTAGATGGACAAAAGAAAGCGATATAGATTACCTATTAGAACACCTTCCTAAAGTTGTTGAGAAGCTGCGGCGGATGTCTCCCCTCTATGAGAAAAAATAAGTGAGGACATCTCGACGTTACGTCGGGATAGATTAATAACCTGTATCCTCTCGCTTAAGCACTTGAAAATTTCTGCGAAATTTTCTGCGTAAGCTCGGGATTAATTCGCGCAAATAACTTACGTCGTCCGCCTGCGGCGGACTTCCGTAAGTTATGCGCTTATTAAAATGATGCAAGAAAAGATTCTTGATTTTTTGAAAAGAAAACAGGACTATGTCTCAGGCGACCAGATAAGCCAGCGATTAGGTATAACGCGGCAGGCATTGTGGAAGCACATCCATACACTAAAAGATTCTGGTTACGATATTGTGGCTGTGCCGCACTTAGGATATAAACTTCTTTCCTCTCCGGATAGGCTCATGCCTTTTGAGGTAGCCAGGCAACTAAATACAAAGTTTATCGGAAAGAAGATTTATTATCTTGATACAGTTTGTTCCACGATGGATATTGCCTTACAATTAGCTATGCAAGGTTCTTCGGAAGGAACAGTTGTAATAGCCGAGTCTCAGACAAAAGGCAGGGGTAGATTAGGCAGAAATTGGTTTTCGCCTAAATATAAAGGTATATATTTATCTTTAATTTTAAAACCCAAGATTTTACCTAACCAGGCGCCCTTACTTACCTTAATGAGTGTAGTGAGCATTTGCGAGGCAATAAAAGAAAAGACAGGTCTGAATGTACAGATAAAATGGCCAAATGATATATTAATTCACCATAAGAAATTAGGCGGTATATTGACCGAATTGAATGCAGAGACAGACTTAAGCCGTTTTGTTGTTGTGGGTATCGGATTGAATGTGAATAACGATAAAAAGACACTACTTTGCGGCGCAACATCATTGAAGGAGCAGAAAAAAGAAGAGCTAAGCCGCTTAGATTTATTACAGGAGATATTACGCAAGATAGAAGAAAATTATCTTGTCTTTCAAAAAAATGGCGGTCAATCCATTATCGATAAATGGCGCGACTGGAACATTAGTCTGGGCAGAAGAGTAAGAGTAGCTTGCCAGAAGGAACATATTGAAGGCCAGGCCATTGATATAGATACAGACGGAGGCTTATTAATTAGAAATGATTCTGGTCTAATCCAGAAGGTGATGGCTGGCGACGTAGTGCACTGCCGCTAAATTAATTTCCCGCCTATTAACAAGCCAAAAATTCCTATTGCAAAAGTAAACCTAATATATTAAAATAGTTGACGGTTCGGCTTCGTTCGCCGTCAACTAATAATCGCACTTAAGTAATATCTTTTTATGGTAGAGGAAAGTATAAAACTTTCCTCTACCACTTGAAAATCGCCTGCCTGGCCGGTGAGGCAGGCAGGAAGCGATTTTCTTGTAAGGGATATCATATGGATAGACAGGAACTAAGCGCACTCTGCCAGTTACCCTTAACGGAGCTAATCTCTATGGCTAATAAGGCAAGGCAGGATTCCATAGGCTCAAAATTGGAATTATGCAGCATAATGAACGCTAAATCCGGCCTCTGTAATCAGGATTGTAAATTCTGTGCCCAAGCCACTCGGCATTCTACGGGTATAACTATTTACCCTTTGAAGAAGAAGGAAGAAATGATAGAGCATGCCTTGCGCGCCAAAGAGATAGGGGCAGAGAGATTCGATATCGTTACCAGCGGTGATAGGCTGTCTAAGGAAGAATTAAATATTATTGCTGACGCGATTTGGGAAATAACAAATAAATTAGGGATTAAGATGTGCGCATCTCTCGGTAAACTGAATGAGGAAGAGCTTCTCCTCTTAAAGAAAGCAGGCCTTAGCCGTTACCACCATAACCTGGAAACCTCGCCAAACTATTTTACCAAGATTGTAACCACACATACTTTTCAGGACAGGATTAACACAATCGGGGCGGCAAAAAAAGCGGGTTTGGAGGTCTGTAGCGGCGGGATAATCGGAATGGGAGAAACTTTAGACGATAGAATTGATTTGGCACTTATGCTAAAGGAGTTGGACGTGGATTCTATTCCCATAAATATACTGGTTCCTATAAAAGGCACACCCTTAGAAACCTTAAAGCCGCTTTCCGGAAGTGAAGCGATAAGAACAATAGCTTTATTCAGAATCATATTAAAGAATAAGATTATTAAAATAGCAGCGGGCAGGGAATCCATACTGAAAGATTTTCAGGCTTTGGCATTTATGGCAGGCGCCAACGGCATGCTTATCGGCGGATATCTGACAATAAAAGGCAGAGACGTAGATGAAGATTCCAGATTAGTTACAGAGATAAAAAGATTATGGCAAATATAGAAGAATTCTTAAAAAAAAGAGCAAACGAAGGTTTATTAAGGACTTTAAAACCTATTTCTTACCGCCGCGAAGGCAGAATATATTTTAATAAAAAAGAATACATCGATTTCTCCTCCAACGACTACTTGGGTTTATCAGGACACCCCAAACTTATTGAAGAAGCTAAATCTGCAATAGATAAATTCGGCACTGCAGCTTGCGCTTCCCGTCTAATGAGCGGAGATTTAGAGATACATCATCTGTTAGAAGAGAAAATCTCTCAATTCAAAAATAAAGAGGCGGCACTGGTTTTTAATTCCGGTTATCAGGCAAACATAGGCATAATAAGTTCTCTTTACGGAAAAAGGGATTGTATATTCTCAGACCGGCTTAATCACGCCAGCATTGTTGACGGCATATTATTATCCGGGGCGCATTTTTTTCGTTTTCAGCATAATGATACCGGGCATCTTGAGACACTGCTTCAGAAACAAAGAGATAAATTTAATAAAGCCCTAATCATTACTGAAACTATATTTAGTATGGATGGAGATAGGTTTCCCTTGAAAGATTTGGTTCATTTAAAAGATAAATATAACTGTTCAATCATGGTGGATGAAGCCCATGCCACAGGCATATTCGGTAAAAATGGAAGCGGGATAGTTGAACAAGAGGGCTTAGAGAAAGAAACAGATTTAATCATGGGAACATTCAGTAAAGCATTGGGAGGTTTTGGCGCTTACTTAGCCACTTCGAGAAAGATAATTGAATATTTGATAAATACTTGTAGGAGCTTCATATATTCTACGGCATTGCCTCCCGCAATAATAGCCTGTAATTTGGCCAGTATCGAATTAATAAAAGAAGAATCGTATCGCAGAGTTAATCTTTTAGAGTCCGCACAATATTTACGCGAGGCTTTAAAAGCCCGAGGCTTTCAGGTACTGGGAGATTCTCAAATAATCCCTTTAGTTATAGGCGAAAATGTAAAGACAGTAGAATTTGCTAAAAGGCTTCAGGAAAAAGGCTATTGGGTTTTACCTATAAGGCCGCCGACTGTTCCTTTGGGTGAGGCGCGTTTAAGATTTTCATTATCTTTTTACCATAACAGGGAAATTTTAGAAAATCTTATAAATGATATCTCGAGCATCAAAATTTAAATTATTCAACAGAGGCTTTCAGAAAACCATTATCTTGATACCCGGATGGGCAAGCGATTATAGAATTTTTAATACCTTAGACTTAAATTATAATTATTTATTGCCTGTTGAATTCTATCCTTTTAATTTTGAAAGAGACTTAAAGGGAATATTGGATAGAGAATCCATAGATAAGATTTCCCTATTTGGCTGGTCAATGGGAGGATTTCTGGCATCGCATTTCGCCTCAAAGAACACCGATAGAGTAGATGAGCTTATTTTAGTAAGCGTACAAAAAAAATTCAAGCCCCAATTACTACAGGATATAAAACTAAAGCTTAAACAAAATAAGAGGGCCTTTCTTTATAAACTTTATTTTAATTGTTTTTCTAAAGAAGATGAGGAAGGCTTAAGTTGGTTTAAGGGGCATTTATTAATGAGTTATATCGATGAATTAAAATTAGAAGACCTTTTATGCGGTTTAGATTATCTTTCCGTGACGCAGATAAACCCTGAATCTTTGGCAGGGATAAAAAGAATAAGAATTTTTCACGGCCAGGACGATAAAATAGCATCACTCGATGAAGCCCACCAGATTAAACTTGAATTATCTCAGGCTGAATTTATTTGT
>DCOU01000060.1 GCA_002322525.1 Candidatus Omnitrophica bacterium UBA1562
AAAGAACAATTATTAGAGTTAATCATTGCCTGGTTGGCAGGTATTCCGATGATACCGGTTTTAATATTATTTTCTCTAATTGGTTTAGCCGTTGGCGCATTTATGGTTATTAAACCTAGCCTGTCAATAGAGATACAGAGAAGATTCTATTGCCTTATAAACTGGAAGATAGAACCTATTTCTCTATCCAAAGAAATCCGCAATACTCGTGCGATGGGCTGGTTCTTGATTATTTTATCAATAATCACGATAGCCCTCGTTTTTTAAAGTCCCCCTCTTTTTATAATTTCCCTCTCTTTTAAACAAAAATATACTTGACACCGGGAATTTTTTATAATATATTTAATATAATTGATAATCAATATTATTAACTATTAGTATACTTAAATATGTTACAGGGTTCCTTATTAGAATTTGCGGATAAAATGAATGAGGTTATGCCGGGAATCATCCAGGGGTTTGCCCGGCGCCAGGCAGATGAATTATATAAAGGCAAGATTACCCTACCCCAATTCTTGATTCTGGATTTCTTAAGCCAGCAGGGCGAGTCAAGAATGACGGATATGGCGCATTTTATGCATGTGACTACAGCAGCAATGACAGGCATTGTGGATAGGCTCGTCGGGTATGGTTATGTGGCCAGGGTTTATGACCCCGAAGACAGAAGGATAATTAAGATAAAGCTTACCTCAAAAGGCCTTGAGTTATTAAAGAAGATTAATCAGCAGAGACGGCAGATGATAATTGATATATTTGGAAAAATATCTCAGGTAGAACGGCGGGATTATCTGAGAATTTTAATGCGCATACATGATATTTTAAATAAAGAGGATAAGGCATAATCAATGAAGCTCGTTGCGATTATTTTGATAGCATTTATTTTAGTTTCGCCAGCTATCTTGAGCGCAGAAGAGGTTGCTTTGACATTAGATGAGGCAATATCTATAGCTCTTCGGGATAACCGCGAGGTCCTGCTCAATGCCGAGGATATCAAAAAGGCAAAAGCAAAGATCGCCGAAGCCAAAGCCGGACTATTGCCTACTCTAAATTTTACCGGTGGCTGGACAGATACGGGGGGATATTATAATAAAGATATAGGCCAGACTACTACTCAGACGACATTGAAACAATACCTCTATAAAGGCGGCAAGACTATCAATACCATAGAGCAGAATAAATATAAACTAGAAGTTTCGCAAGCGCTGCTGGACAAAACAAAATTAGAAACCGTATTAAACATAAAAAAGGCATTTTATACGCTTTTATTGGCTGGGGAGTTTAGCAATTTAAATAAAGGTATCTTAAATAATACCCAGGAATATCTTGATTCTATAAAGGCACGTTACAGAAATGGCCAGGTATCCGAGTCAGATATTTTAAAGATGGAATCATCCTTAAACACTGTAATAGAGGCTTATGAAGCGACCTTAAATCAGGTTGAGGCAAGCGCAGCCATTTTAAGGAATTTATTATATCTTGATGATAAAGTCAAGGTAAAACCTGCTAACCAATTTGTTTATGAACCGAAAGCAGTTGCCTATGATGAAGGGTTTTTGCAAGCGATGAAAACCAGGCCAGAAATAAGGCAATATGAAGCGCAGGAAAAAGTAGACAAGAAAGCCATTGAGATTACTAAAGCAGATAATCGGCCAAGTATCTACGCCTCTTGGGATTATTATAGTCGTTCCCATACTAGTGCGACCACGAGCAAGAACTGGAATGATTATAATATCATCGGCTTAACTTTTTCCTGGCCGATATTCGATGGTTGGGCGACAAAGGCAAAAGTAGAACAGGCAATCACAGATTTAAAGGAGACGCAGCTTACTAAGGAAAAGGCCATCAAAGATATTGCCCTAGAATTAAAGAATGCCTACTTAGATTTAAAAAATGCAATTGAGAAAATAAAATCGGTGCAGGCCCAGATAAATTTATATAAAGATACCCTCTTAGTTATACAGGATAAGTATAATGCGGGTATAGCGAGTTCCCTGGATTTAAATGATGCCTCTTTAGGCTATGAGGTTTCTTTGTTTAATCAAAAACAGGCGATTTATGATTATGTATTAGCCAAGTCACGTTTTGATAAAGCAACAGGAGGGATATAATGCTTAAATTGCGATCCATACTTATTTTTATGTTGTGTGTTTTCTTGATTACTGGCTGTCAGCCGAAGCGAGAATTAGAGAAAGTCCCAGAGGTTATTCCGGTTAAGGTTTTAAAGGTTGAACTAAAAGAAATTCTTGAGGCCCTGGAGTATACCGGTAATATCAAAGCCCAGGACGAAGCCGTGGTTTATCCTAAGGTAAGCGGAAAGATTATGGAAAAAGTGAAAGTTGACGGAAGCCCTGTAAACAAAGGCGAAACCATTGCCTATATTGACCGGGATGAGGTAGGGCTTAAATTCGAAAAGGCGTCGGTGGAGAGCCCTTTGGCCGGAATAGTGGGTAGAGTTTATGTGGATATAGGCCAAAATGTGACTGCGCAAACACCCATAGCTTTAGTGGTAGATATGGATAAGGTAAAGATAGATTTAGATACGCCGGAAAAATACCTTCCCCGGGTTTCTTTAAGCCAAGTTGCAAAGATTTCTGTGGATGCATATCCAGAAGAGGAATTTCTAGGTCTTGTGACTAAGATCAGTCCGGTTGTCGATTTAACCACGCGTTCAGCGCCGATTGAAATAACTATGGATAATCCCCAACATCGCTTGCAATCTGGAATGTTTGCTAAAGTAAGATTGATTCTGGCGGAGCACAAAAATGTCCCGGTTATCTTAAAAGAAGCAGTGATGGGTAAAGAGCCTGATTTATATGTATATATGGTAAAGGATAATCAGGCGATTTTGCAAAAAGTTACCTTGGGGTTACATCAGGGTCCGTATTTTGAGGTGCAAGAGGGTTTAAAGGAAGGCGACCTGGTGGTAATTATGGGGCAACAGAGGCTCAAGGATAATGCCCAGGTAAGTGTGGAAATAGAAGAGGGTAAAGAATAAATGACACTGCTAACTTAAAATGAATTCGGTTACGTTATAGGGTTACGGTTACGAGACCCGTATCGTTAATCGGTAATGGTAACGTCAGAAACTAAGAAATACGAAAGACGCAACCGATAGACGAAACGGGCATCGTAACCGTTGCCGAAAGACCTAGCCTACAAGTTAACAGAATCAATTGAATTAGAGGGAAAAATGAACCTCCCTGAATTCGGTGTGAAAAAACCGGTGACCAACTTAATGATTTTTTCCGCCATCCTTATTATTGCCTTTTATAGTCTGTCGCGTTTAGGAATTGATATGATGCCTGAAATTGAGCCGCCGGCAATAACCGTGATCGCATCTTACCCCGGAGCCAGCCCCGAAGATGTGGAGATAAAGGTAACCGAGCCCTTAGAGAATCAGCTTGCCACTACGCCCGGTTTAGATAAACTTACCTCCCGTTCCCTGGAAGGAGCCTCTTTGCTTACGCTTAAGTTTAAGTGGGGGACGAATCTCGATGAGGCATCCAATGATATACGCGACCGCATTGAGCTGGCCAAACGTTTTCTTCCCGATATACCGGATGAGATGGATAATCCCTTCATCTTTAAATTTAATACCGCGATGATGCCCATCCTTTTTATAGGGATAACTGCCGAACAGTCTTATCCTGAGCTTTATGATTTAATCGATAAGAAGGTAGGAGATGCCCTCCGTCAGATTCCCGGAGTGGGCACGGTTCAGCTCTACGGAGCATTAGAACGACAGATAAATGTCTGGATAAACCGCCAACGACTTGAAGGATACGGATTTTCCATACTCGATATACAAAACGCCATCGCACAAGAAAATATCACCCAACCCTTAGGCGGTATAAAATCAGGGCTTACTGATTATCTCCTGCGTTTACCCGGCGAGTTTGCCACACCCGAAGAGATAAATCTGATTATTTTAGGTAAATCCCGCACATCTGATGATGTGCGGGATAAACGTGATGGTAAATCTGTTTATTTGAAAGACGTGGCCAAGATTGAAGACAGTTTTAAAGAAGTAACCATGAAAGTCAGAATTAATAAACATCGCGGACTGATGATGTCGATCCAGAAACAGACAGGAGTTAATACCGTGGAGGTGGCTCGGCGCGTAAAGAATACTTTAAAGGGACTCCAGAAAAATCTTCCCTCGGATGTTAATATGTTTACTATCTTTGATACTTCCCAGGACATTATAAATGCGCTGAATTCATTGAAGTCCGCATTGTGGTTGGGAATAGTATTTGTGATTCTGGTGGTCTGGTTTTTCCTGCGGCAATTGAAAAGTAGCTTGATTATTGCTCTTACCATCCCTTTCTCGCTTCTCATTGCCTTCATTTATCTTTTCCTAAGCGGCAGGACCATAAATACTATCAGCCTTTCTTCTCTGGCTATTGCCTGTGGTATGGTGGTGGATAATGCCATTGTGATTGTAGATAATGTCTACCGGCATTTGGAAAAGGGCCAGAGGCCTCAAGAAGCGGCTGTCTTCGGCGCTTCTGAGATGTTTCTGGCTGTTGCCGCCTCTACCTTTACTACTTTAGTGGTCTTTCTGCCGATGTTCTTTATTAGCGGCGTCATCGGCATTATGTTTGGGGAGCTGGCGGTTATCGTCACAGTTACGCTCTTGGCCTCCCTTTTTACGGCAGTAACTTTCAGCCCCATGCTTTGTGCGCAGTTGTTTAAGGCCAATTCTGATTCTTCTTCTGGCGAGGCGAAGAATCAGGGTAAGGCCATAATTAAGAAATTATATGATGTATCTGAAAGGTGGCTTAAATCCTGGGAAAATTTTTACGCTAACTCGCTTGCCTGGTGCCTTAGTCATAAAAAAATAGTTGTTTTCGGATTTTTAGGGACATTCATTTTAAGCTTATTTTCCACCCGTTTTATCGATAATGAATTTATTCCTGACGAGGATACAGGGGATGTCCGCGTAACCGTCAACCTTGCTTTAGGCACGAGACTTGAAGAAACCGATAAGGTAGCCAAAAGAATTGAGGATATTTTGCAGAAATATGTGCCTGAGGCGAAGTTTATCTTTGTCAGGCCCGGGACCACGCCAGGGGCAGGCAGAGCCATGGGGGCAGGGTCATCTGGAGAACATATTGTAGCGGCAGGAGCAAAACTTGTGCCTAAACAGGAAAGAAAGCGTTCTGTTTTCCAGATAGGCCAAATAATCAGGAGCCGGATCAGACGCATTCCGGGCGTATTAAAGGTGGATGTTTCCACAGGTAATCCCATGGGCAGAATCATTACCGGAATGGGAGGTAAAGCTATACAACTGGAGATTATCGGGCATTCATTTGAAGAGACCAATACTCTGGCGCAAAAGATAAAAGGGATTATGGAAAAGATCCCGGGAGCAGTGGATGTAAGTATCTCGAGGGAGATAAGCCGTCCAGAGTTAAGGATTGCAGTAGATAGGGAGAAGGCAGCTAGTTTAGGTTTGAACATGAATACTATAGCCTCCAGCATCAAGACATTTATCGAAGGTTCCACTGCCAGCAAATATCGGGAGAAAGGTGAGACTTATGACATCTATGTAAGGTTGGAAGAGGCATCACGTTCAAAAATAGAAGATGTAGAAAGCTTGGCGCTAGTTTCACCGATTACCGGCAAACAGGTAAGGCTGGCCAATTTTGCCCGACTTTATGAAGTATCAGGCCCTGTGGAGATCGAGCGGCAAAACCGGGAAAGGGTAGTGAGGGTAGAATGTAATGTATTTAAGCGTTCAGCAGGGAAGGTCAGAGAAGATATTAAAAAAGAGCTAAGCAAGATTATCTTGCCTCAAGATGTGATGATAAATTTTGGCGGTGAAGCAGAAGAGCAGGCTAAGGCATTCAAGGATTTAACCCTTTTACTTATCTTGGGCATTGCCCTGGTGTATATGGTCATGGCTGCCCAGTTTGAATCCCTGCTAGACCCATTTATCATTATGTTTGCTGTTCCTTTTACCTTCACCGGTGTGATCTTAGGATTCCTTTTAACAGGGACAACCTTAAGCGTGATTACCTTCCTGGGCATAATTATGCTGATGGGAATTGTGGTAAATAACACCATAGTCCTGATTAGTTATATTAATATTTTGCGTGCCAGGGGCTACGCTATGCTTGAGGCAGTTACTATGGGAGGCAAGGAGCGCTTAAGGCCAGTGCTGATGACTACTATTACCACGCTGGTGGGTCTCCTGCCTTTGGCTATATCCAGAGGCGAGGGTTCTGAAATATGGCAACCATTGGGCATAACCATGATAGGCGGTTTAAGCATTTCAACTTTAATCACCATGTTATTTGTGCCTACGCTTTATGCAGTAGTGGAGGCAAGAATTAAGAAAAATGGGGGCAAGAAAAAGTGATTAAAATGGTAATGGTTACCTATAACGAAGCCATAGATGCCGAGGTAATGGAAGTTTTGACAAATTGTGGTTTGCAGAATTATACCAAGGTTATGGGTACTTTTGGTCGTGGCAGCACCTCAGGCACGCATTTAGGTAATGACATCTGGCCGGGAAGAAACAATATTTTGTATATTGCCTGCGAGGAAAAAGAAGCTAAACAAATTCTTTCTTGTATAAAAGAATTGCGCAAAAAATTAGGCGAAGAGGGTATCAAAGCCTTTGTCCTGCCTGTAGAAGAAATTACTTAAAAAATCCTTACTATATCTCCTCATCTATTACCAAAATAACTCCTAACATATTTATTTTACTTCACTTTTATTCCTAAAAAAATCCTTGACACAGCACTGTTTATTTAATAAAATTTAAATAGTAAAATTTTACTATATTTAGTGAGGACATAAGTTATGGACTGGGAGCCTAAGACCAAAGAAAGATTTGAGGCGATGATTTCCAAGATACCGGTTTTTCATCGCCGCATCACCGAAGAGGCAGTGATCAAGAGGTCCGAGGAGATTGCGCAATCGAGAAATTCCACGCAAGTCCAAGAACAGGATGTAGTTGGCGCCTTCTTTTCTGATGTGCCTTCCCCGTTTTATAGTATGATGGTCAGACTCCTGGAACAGACAGGATTCGATTATAAAAAATACGGTTTTCCTAAGTGAGGGCTAAACTTATGGAGTTCTCTACTTTATAGTAAACGACATAAGTTTATGGCCGAACTTATCCCGACGAATGTGTAAAAATTTTAGAATGAAATTTTTACACAGTATATGAGTCGGGACAAATCATCCGGTTATTAAATCTGATACTATGAAAATTGCTGTAATCGGTGCAGGCGCCATAGGTAATCTTGTTGCCGGATACTTAAAATTAAAAGGCCAGGATGTATTCCTCGTAGGCCGCAATGATTCGGTTAGCGTAATAAAAGAAGAAGGCTTACAAATTTCCGGCGTAAGAAATAATTTCAACATCAAGATCGATGTATCTGAAAGATTAAACCGCAATTCGGATTTGGTAATTCTGGCCACCAAGACGCAGGATGTTGAGGGAGCAGTAAAAGAAAATTTAAGATTTGTTGAAGGTGCAACAATATTGACCACGCAAAATGGCGTCCAGGCAGACAGCATTGTTTCTAAATACATTCCCAAAGAAAACATCATCTCAAGTATTGTAATGTTTGGCGCAACTTATTTAGAACCGGGTAAGGTGGTGCATAATTTCGAAGGCAACTGGATTATGGGCAGCATGTTCGGTAAAGACAACAGCCATATAGCAAAGATAAGCGAAGTTTTAAATAAGATTTTTCCTATTGTTGTGGCTGAGAATATCCAAGGCATGAAGTACCTGAAGATCTTTGTCAATGCCAACAATTGTATACCTGCAATATTAGGCACAAGCATGCAGGAGGCCTTTTCGGATATTGATATCAGCCGCGTCAGTATTGCCATATGGAAGGAAGGCTTGGATATTGTTTCCCGCTCAGGGATAGATCTGGTCTCTTTACCCGATTTTCCCTTAGAGCGGCTGACTAAATTAACCTCGATGCCGGATATTGAGGCAGCGAGGATATTCTCCGGTATTATGATTAACTTAAGCAAAGAGGCTCTTTACGGTTCAATATTACAGAGTATAAAAAGAAGCCGGGCTTCGGAAATAGATTATATCAACGGTGAATTTGTCCGCCTGGCTAAGGACAATAATCTTGCTGCACCTTTAAATAAAAAGTTAGTGAAAATGGTGCATGAAGTAGAGAAAACAAACAGATTCTTCAGCAAAGAAGAACTGCTAAGAAAGACAAAAGGGTTAGTTAATGTCCAAAGTTAATTCCCCCTTCCCCCGGTTAAAACTTACGGTTACAGGAGTTTTTGGCGAGTGCTACCACGGATATAAAATCGGCGATGAATTAATTCTGGAAGATTTTACCCACCCACCGGAATTCTTCTGTTTAGGGTTAGCGCATGCGCTTTTTCCGGTTATCTATGCTTTAAGTTTTGGGGCAAAGTTTGGCTTTCGAGATAATCAGCGTTCATTATTGGTTACTTGCCCCGACGGCGGAAAATTAGAATTTAAGGCAGAGATTTTTGACAAAAATGGAAAAGTGGAAATGCTCCCCAAAGATGCGCATTTTAAAGGTCCCCAGCCAAAAAAGATGATTATTGAGGTGGTCAAGGCCAAGGGTAAGTGTACTTTTGGTTATAAAGTAGGAGATAAATGGGAGACGCAAGGTTTGAAATGTATTCCTGGTTTTTGCGGTGCGGCGTTTCATGCGGCCTTCCCTGCGTTTTTTGCCCTTAATTTTGGTGCTGAGTTTTTCTTTATGAACAGCCCCAGCTCTATAGATACAGTTACCTGTCCAGACGGCGGTAACATTGTTTTTAAAGTAACTCGAATCAAAGAGGACAAAAAGAAATAAAAATGCAAAAAAGAAGAGTAGTTATCACAGGCTTAGGTGTGATTTCGCCCAATGGCATTGGAAAAGATAATGTCTGGCAGGCAATGTCTTCAGGGAAATCAGCAGTCAGGCGGGTAGATGGTTTTGATGTATCTCTATTTAATACTAGGATTGCAGCGGAAGCGCGGGATTTTGATCCTTTTAGGCTCGGCCTAACGCATGAAGAAGCGATGCGCATGGATAGGTATGTGCAATTTGGCGTGGTTTGCGGGGATATGGCTTTAAAAGATAGCAGCTTGGATTTATCTAAGGAAAATCCTGAGCGCATTGGTGTGTGTTTAGCCAACGCCATCTGCGGTACAAAATATATGGAAGAGGAATTTGCCTTAGTTACTGACAACGGGAAGAGCCCCATTGATCCCTCGAAAGTGAGGCCGGATTTATATGATGCAGCAATGTTTAATACTCCCTCTATTGAAATATCAACCAGATACGCACTTAAAGGAATTTGCAATACGCTTTCTACAGGATGCACCGCAGGAACAGATTCTATAGGGTTTGCTTTAGAAACAATCCAGGATGGCGAACAGGATATAATGTTTTCCGGAGCAGCTGAGGCACCCATTACACCCGTTACTTTTGGCGCATTTGATATAGTCAATGTTTTGTCCGTACGCAATGATAATCCGCAAGGTGCCAGCCGTCCGTTTGATAAGAAGCGCGACGGATTTGTCCTTTCGGAAGGCGCCGGCATATTAATTTTAGAGGAATTAAATCATGCCCTAAAGCGCAATGCACATATTTACGCAGAGGTAGCTGGTTTTGGCACAAGCTGCAATGCTTTTCATATGACGGACCTGCCCGCAGACGGAACTGCTATGGCAAACTGTATTAATCTAGCGCTTAAGGATGCGCTCGTCAAACCGCAAGGCATAGATTACATCAATGCGCACGGTTCATCCACGTGCATGAATGATATATTTGAAACCTCTGCCTATAAGATGGTCTTTGGCGATTATGCCTATAAGTTGCCGACAAGTTCCCTAAAGTCCATGATCGGCCATCCCTTGGCTGCAGCTAATGCCGTGGAGCTGGTGGTCTGCTCCATGATTTTTCAAAAGAACATCCTTCCGCCGACGATAAATCAGGAAGAGAAAGACCCTCTATGCGACTTAGATTATATCCCCAATGTGGCGAGGGCAAAAAAAGTAAATACAATCCTCAAGACAAGCAGCGGTTTTTCCGGAATACATTCATCATTAATCCTTAAACGTTTTTGAGGTTATAGTGGAGAAAGTCGCAGTTACAGGTTTAGGTATAGTCGCGCCTTCAGGTATTGGCCGCAGGCAATTCTGGGCGAATATCAAATCCGGAAGGTCTTTTATAAAAAAGATTACCCGTTTTGATGCTTCAAAATACCCATCGCACATTGCCGGGCAAATAGATGATTTGGAAAAATACAGCCATGTCTCACAGCGGCTTTTGAAAAAGATAGATGCCTTTTCGCATATGGCGCTTATTGCTTCGGAATTAGCCTTGCAGGATGCGGGTATAGATATTAAAAAAGAAGACCCTAATATGGTTGGTATATTTTTAGGTAATGCCATCGGCGGATGGCTGTATGCGGAGACGGAACTGCGTGATTTGTATATCGAGGGACGCGAAGGAGTCTCGCCGTATATGGCTTCAGCCTGGTTTCCTGCTGCGCCACAAGGCCAGGTTTCTATTTACTATGGCATAAAGGGTTTTAGCAAGACTGTAGTTGCAGACAGGGCGAGTTCCCTTGAAGCAATCGGCTATGCGCGTAAAACCTTAAGCAAAGGAAAACTGAATATGATTTTAGCCGGGGGCATGGAAGCTCCGGTTACGCCTTATGCCTTGCTCTGTTGTAATACTTACGGGGGATTATCTTCTGATAATGCGCATCCTGAGAGTGCTTATCGGCCTTTTGACAAAAATCGCCGGGGATTTGTTATAGGAGAAGGCGCAGGCATTGTAGTGATGGAGCCTAGGGAACGGGCTTTAGGACGCAGCGCAAATATATTGGCATATATTTCAGGATACGGTACAAGTTGTGACGGCCAAAATAGAATTGATCCGGATCCGCAAGGCCAGCAATTAGCCCGGGCAATTAAAATGGCCCTCACCGATGCAGGCGTAACAGCGGAGAAAATCGATTATATAAGTTTAGATGGCCTGGCCCTGGATATCTGGGATAATTCAGAAATAGAGGCAATAAAAAATGTTTTTGGAAAGAGAGTTAAAGATATACCTGTAAGCTGCCCTAAGTCAATGTTCGGGAATTTACTGGGTGCCTCGGGAGCTGCGGATTTAATTATTACGATTTTAGCGATGGAGAATGATTTAGTTGCGCCGACAATAAATTTAGATACACCGGCTTGCCCGGGTTTAAATTATATTATGAAAGAAGCTAAGGAGCATAAAATAAATAAGGCCCTGATAATTTCACGCGGTAGGGGCGGGATAAATTCAGTGCTTGTGTTGGAAAAAGCATTGCAGTAGGGACTGTCCCCGTCAAAGCGATAACAATTAAAATTTAAGGGGGACTGTCCCTACCAAGCGAGCTAAGGCTTAATTGCGAAATGTGCCAAAAGGAGGAGTGATGAAGATATTGTTTGTTATGCCAAAGGTAGGTTCGTGGGCAACGCACGGAATCCATAAGTCGCCAAATCAATTGTATGCGCACTGGGCGAGCTTTGTGCGACAGCGGGGATATAACGATGTCACGGTTATTGACGGCAGGGCTCATGAAACACCTATGGATCAGTTAATCGAACAAGTCAAAGCCAAGAATCCTGATACCGTGGTTATGGGTGAGCAAATACACGGCTATGCCGGTTATGGTGTTTTACGTCACTTTAAAGAGGCAGCTCAAAGAATAAAGCAGGCGCTTCCCAAAACAAAGATAATCTTAGGGGGCTTATGGTATTCAGCTATGCCTGTGCCGACTTTGGAAGAAAATCCCGCCGTGGACTTTGTCGTTATGGGGGAAGAGGAATCTTTCGCGGATTTAATCGAGGCTATAGATAAAAAGAAAGACGTAGCAGGCGTGGGCGGAGTTACCTCGCGTATTGACGGAAAAATTGTCATGGGCCCGCACAGATCACTGATGACTGATTTGGATAAGCTGCCGTTACCGGCCTATGATTTATTCCCCATGGATAAGTACGTCGGCCATACCCATTGGAAGCCATTTGTAGACATGATTACTTCGCGGGGGTGCCCTTCCGCTTGCACCTTCTGCTATGAATGGGATCAGTTTGATCCGCGTTCACCGTCTGATTTTTTAAAGTGGCGCGCCAAGTCTCCGAAAAGAGTTATTGAGGAACTCGAACTTTTACACAAAAAATACGGCGTTAAAGTCGTGGTTATACAGGACGATAATTTTAATGTCGACCCTGCCAGGGTAAAAAGGTTCTGTGAGCTGAAGAAACAGAAAAATATACCGACTAAATGGGTCTCCTTAGGCAGGGCTGTTGATTGGGTAAATTGTGAATCAATTTTGCCCCTGATGAAAGAAACAGGTTTGTTTATGGGTGTATTCGGAATTGAAGTTACGACACAGGAGGAACTAAAAAGAATCGCCAAGGGAACTACTATCGACCAGATTAAGAAAACTATAGAGATATTGCGCAGGAACGATATCGCTATCGTCGCCGATATCATGATCGGGTTTGATTATGACACAGAATCAATAATTAAACAGAGGTTTGAATTTGCCGATCAGGTTGACCCCGATGTTTTATGGATTGGGTATGTAACTCCCGCGCCGAATTCTCCGATGTGGAGGATAGCGTTGAAGAAAAACTGGATTGACCCCAAGAAAGTTGATTTTAGCACCTGGGATTTCTTACACCCGGTTATCCCTACGGACCATCTTTCTATTGAGGAACTGGGGTATTTGGGTGCCTGGTGTATGCGCGAGTTTTATTCTAAGCCCGGAAGGATAAACCGGATTATGGAGAGCAATTTTGATATACTCGCCAAATTATGTTTCCAGGATGTTATGGCAGGCGTGGGTAAGTGGGAAGCAGGAGCAACCAAAGGCGAAGTCCATGTATAGGGACTGTCCCCGAAGGGGCTGTCCCTAAGATTTTAGGAGGAATACATATGGATACAAAAGATCAAATAAAAGATGTTTTGGTTAAGTTGTTAAAAGTAAAGCCTGAGGAGTTAAAAGACGATGCCAAGCTTTGCGACAGCATAGGAGTTGATTCTACAGAGATGGTGGAGGCGCTTATTGCTTTAGAGAAGGCCTTTAACACAAAATTAAGCTCCAATGAAATAGGCAAGCTTTCAACTATTAATGAGATTGAAAAAATTATACAATCAAAGATTAGTAAATGATATCGTGTTATGAAAATAATCGACCTGAGTTTACCTATTGACGAGAAAGCGTTTGAGGTGCATCGCGTTGATATAGAACGCACTAGCCATAAAGCAGGTGTTGATAAATTTAACCGGGTTATTATGGGCAAGACCCTTTTGGGCAGGATTAAATATGCTTTAGGTATGCGTATCGTAAAAAAAGAAGACTTGCCAGATGAAGAGTTTCTTTCCCTTGAAATTGTGCATGCCCCGGTGCATATCGGCACTCATCTTGATTATTCCTTCCACTACGGCTCAAAATCGGAAGATAGACCTGCCAAGACTGCTGAAGAGATCCCTCTTGAGTGGTGTTATTATGACGGAGTTAAGATAGACCTTTCCCGCAAAAAACCCAATGAAGTAATTAAAGCCGAAGATATAGAGAGCGGATTAAAGCAGATAAATTATTCGCTTAAACCTAATGACATTGTGCTTTTATTTACCGGAGCGGATAAATTGTTTGGCACCCCGAAATATTTTAGCGATTATCCGGGCATAGACCCTTCGGCTATAGACTATCTTCTGGATAGAGGGATAAAAATTTTTGGCGTGGACACTATGGGTATTGACCGACCATACAGGTTTATGCTCAGTGAATTCTTAAAAACAAAAGACCCCAAGATTTTCTATCCGGCGCATTTTTACGGCAGAAAGAGGGAGTTTATCCATATAGAACGGTTAAGCAATCTCGATAAGATTCCCGATTATGG
>DCOU01000009.1 GCA_002322525.1 Candidatus Omnitrophica bacterium UBA1562
GAACGCTGTAGGTGCAGCTATCTGTGGAACAATAGTTGTTGCAGGGGAGAATGTCTGCGGGATGGATCATCAAGCCGAAATTAAAAACGGCAGGATAGTAAAATCTCCGGAAATGGAACGTAGAATCAATAGCTATAAGAAGTGGCACACGGGCAATGGAACGATTGTCGTTCAATATAATGTGGAAGATGGAAGGCTTGGCGTTCCCGAATATGTTTTGGAGTTAGGTGTAGAAGCCATTGAGCCTAAGTGGGGTCAAGGAGCTAAAGACATCGGAGGAGAAGTAAAATTACCTTCCATAGAAAGAGCACTTGAGCTTAAGAAAAGAGGTTATCTCGTTTATCCTGACCCCGAAGACTCCGTGACAAAAAAAGCCTATGCAGAGGGTGCGATTAAAGAATTTGAAAGACATTCAAGGCTTGGTATGGTTGAAGAAGAAGCGTTTTACAAAGAAGTAGAGCGTCTAAGAAAACTTGGGTTTAAATATGTTACCTTAAAAACAGGTGCTTATCGGCCAGTTGATTTAGCAAGAGCAGTTAAGTATGCTTCCAATGCTAAAATTGATTTACTTACCGTAGACGGAGCAGGTGGTGGAACCGGGATGAGTCCCTGGAGAATGATGAATGAGTGGGGTATTCCAACCGTTGAGTTAGAGTGTTTGCTTTATCAGATGTTAAAGAGAATGGATGAACAAGACAAATATATTCCCCCGGTGGCAATAGCCGGAGGCCTTGCTTTAGAAGACCATATTTTCAAAGGGATAGCGTTGGCCGCGCCTTATGTTAAAGCCATATGTATGGGTAGAGCGACGTTTGCTGCGGCAATGGCCGCCAAAACCGTGGGTAAACTTATAAAAGAAGGCAACATCCCTGCTGAGTATAAGAAATATGGCAATACCATAGAGCAGATTTTTGTTGCCGCTGAGATATTAAAAGCAAAATATGGAAAAGACTTTAAGGATATTCCGGTAGGCGCTATCGGGATGTATACCTACTATGACCGGTTAGCAACAGGCCTTAAGCAGTTTATGGCGGGCGAGAGAAAATTCGCTCTAAAGCACATTACCAGAGACGATATCTTTGCCCTGACTCGAGAAGCTTCTGAAATCTCTGGCATTCCTTATGTGATGGATTGCGATAAAGAGAAAGTAGAAGAGATCCTGGGTTGAGAAGAAAGTTTAATACCGGAGGGTATCATGGAGAAGAAAGGGCTGTGCAGTGTTTGTGTAAATGATAAAGAATGTACTTTTCCGCGAAGGTTTCCGGTCTTCCAATGTGAAGAGTTTGTTGGTTACGAACCAAAACTAACAAAAGCAGAAAAAGTAAAACGGGAGAAGATAGAATTTGATGAAGAACCAAGAGGATGGGAGTGAACAAAAAGGCAAAAATAGCTCTTGAAGATGGAAAAATCTTTGCTGGTTTCTCTTTCGGCGCTGCTGGAGAGAAATGCGGTGAAGTTGTCTTTAATACCAGCTTGGCTGGCTATCAGGAAATCCTCACCGACCCCTCCTATAAAGGTCAGATTGTCACGATGACCTACCCCTTAATCGGAAATTACGGCGTAAATCCAGAAGATATTGAATCGAGACAGTCTTTTGTTGAAGGTTTTATAATTAAAGAATGCAGCCGTATTGCAAGCAACTGGCAATCAAGACAGACGCTCGATGAATACTTTAAAGAAAATAATATTATTGGAATAGAAGGTGTGGATACACGCGCTCTTACAAGATATATTAGACTACAAGGCGCGATGAAGGCTGTTATTTCAACAGAAGATTTTAATGAAGAAAGTCTTGCGGCTAAGGCTAAAGCGTCGCCTGGTCTTATCGGTAGGGATCTAGTTAAAGAGGTTACTTCAGATAAGCCTATAGAGTGGAGTAAGAAGGGTAAGTATAAAGTTGTAGTGCTGGATTGTGGTGTTAAATACAATATATTACGGTCATTGGCAGATAACAATTGCAAAGTTCTGGTTTTACCCTCCACTACAAAGACAGAGGATATTTTAGTAGAAAAGCCTGATGGCGTACTCCTTTCTAATGGTCCGGGAGACCCTGCAGGCGTACCATACGTAGTTGAGAACGTAAAGAGGTTATTAAACAAAGTGCCTATATTTGGCATTTGTTTAGGGCACCAGATGTTAGGGCTTGCAATGGGTGGGAGGACATACAAATTGAAATTCGGACACCACGGAGGAAATCACCCGGTTAAGGATTTAAGGACAAATAAAATCTCTATCACTGTGCAGAACCACGGCTTCTGTGTTGATAGAGAATCTTTGAATAAAGAAGATATCGAGATTACCCATATTAATCTTAATGACCAGACCTTAGAGGGGATGAGACACAGAAAGCTACCAATTTTTTCAGTGCAATTTCATCCAGAAGCCTCTCCGGGTCCTCACGACGCACGATATCTATTCGATAAATTTATTGGTATGATGGAGTACAACCATGCCTAAGAGAACAGATATCCATAAAATCTTAATCATCGGTTCTGGGCCTATTGTGATAAGCCAGGCTTGCGAGTTTGACTATTCAGGCACTCAGGCATGCAAGGCGCTCAAAGAAGAAGGTTTTCAGATTGTGCTTTTAAATTCAAACCCTGCAACGATAATGACTGATCCTGAAATGGCCGATGCCACCTATATTGAACCAATAACGCCTGAAGTGTTAGAAAAAATTATTGAAAAGGAAAAACCCGACGCACTTCTTCCAACACTGGGCGGACAAACAGGTCTAAATACAGCTATTAGAGCTGCTGAAACTGGCATATTGGATAAATACAATGTGAAAATGATCGGTGCGAACTATGATGCTATAAAAAAGGCGGAGGATAGAGGATATTTTAAAAAATCGATGGAAAAAATAGGCCTTGACCTTCCCAAAAGCACTTTAGCCTACAATATGGAAGAGTCAAGAAGCGCCTTAAAAAGAATAAGTCTTCCTCTTATTATCAGACCGAGCTTTACACTCGGCGGAACAGGCGGAGGGATAGCCGAGACAGAAGAGGAGTTTGAGAAAATAGCAGAATTGGGTTTGAAGAGCAGTATGATAAGCGAGATTTTGATAGAGGAATCTGTTGTTGGGTGGAAGGAATATGAGCTTGAGGTGATGAGGGACCTAAAGGATAATGTTGTGATTATATGTTCAATAGAAAATTTTGACCCAATGGGTATACATACAGGAGATTCAATAACTGTAGCGCCAGCCCAGACTTTAACCGATAAGGAATATCAGAAGATGAGAGATGCAGCGATTGCGATAATAAGAGAAGTGGGGGTTGAGACAGGTGGTTCGAATATCCAATTCGCGGTTAATCCAAAAGATGGAAGAATGGTTGTTATAGAGATGAATCCAAGGGTCTCGAGAAGTTCAGCGCTTGCTTCTAAAGCAACCGGTTTTCCGATAGCAAAATTTGCCGCAAAGCTTGCTGTTGGTTATACCCTTGATGAGATAAGAAATGACATTACCAAAGACACCCCTGCATCATTTGAGCCCGCAATGGATTATTGCGTGGTAAAGATTCCCAGATTTACGTTTGAGAAATTTCCCGAGGCAAAAGATGTCTTAG
>DCOU01000056.1 GCA_002322525.1 Candidatus Omnitrophica bacterium UBA1562
CTTTGGTTTCACAGAGCGAGGACGCAGACTCAGCCGAAGGCTGAGGCTGGCCGAATTAGATTACTTGTTTTTGTAAAAATAAGTTCGAACTTTGTTTAAAAGGCACCGTAAAATTTTTAATGCCAAGAATAAAGTTTTGACAGATACTATAAAAAGCGATAAACTAATTTTCCCTAAAGGCTAAAGCCAAAAAGAGGAGAGCTATGGTTTTTCTGTCAAAAGTAAACTAAATAAGGATTTAATTGCCAGCACAGAGATGCATAACGGCCTTAAGGGTCGATATGATGAATTAGAGCGCGATATAGAAAAATTACAACAGGAATTGGCTAATAAAGACGTCGCTCTTAAAACAGAACAAATGGCACATCAGGAGCTCAAAGAAAAATACGAATCCCTTTTAAAAACAACAAAGCTATGAAAGGTAAATGCTCTGATTGTGGTACAGGAATGTTTAAGATTCTGGGAAAGAAATAGTTTGGCCAAAAAAGGAGGCAAAATGGAGTTAAAAGAATTAAAAGAAAAAGCAAAAATTTTGGGCATAAAACCCAAGAAAGGATTGAAGAAGACCGATTTCATCCGCTCAATTCAGATTGCCGAAGGCAATTTTCCTTGTTTTGGCACAGCCAAAGATTATTGTGACCAACTAAATTGTTATTTTAGAAAAGACTGTCTGTTTAAGTAAGATAGTTTTGTTATTATTGAGTAGGTTTATTCTCGCATTGATTGAGAGGGTAGGATTTTGGCTTGAGTTCTATATTTAGTTATTGTGCGGCGTGAAACAGATATGTTTTTTTGTTTAAACAAATCTGCAATATCCTGATCAGTTAAAGGCTCCTTTTATCCTCATTTCTTACCCATTCCGATATCTTAAGTTTGATATTTTTCGAAGAATAGGGCTCACCATTTTCCTGTTTAATTCCCGAGTTTAAAAAATGTCGCAATTCTAAGATGCCGGATGGGGTTTGTATATATTTATTAGCTATAGCTCTACGCCTCTTAAAGAAATTTTTGCAATATTTATCTAACTAATTCAGTTGCTTTCTGAGCAAATTTCTGGTATAAATAAATGCGTTGAATAGGTTGAATAATAATTTTTGCTTGGGTCTCGGATGAAGTTTGAATTGGTTGTAGCCGAGTCCGCCAGTTACTAATTTCTTAAGAAAAATGTCATATATTGTTTTTGCTTTGAAATGGCGGCCGAAGAATTTCGATGAAATTATAGGGCAAGATGCCATTGTCGCTACTCTAAAAAACGCCATCCAAAAAAATCGGCTCGCCCATGCTTATTTATTTTCCGGGCCAAGAGGCATAGGCAAGACCTCGACTGCCAGAATATTAGCCAAGGCGCTTAACTGTAAAGACGGCCCAACTGTAAATCCCTGCAGCGCCTGCCCTGCCTGTATAGATATAGCGGGAGGCCGTAGCTTAGATGTTATTGAGATAGACGGTGCTTCTAACCGCGGAATAGATGAAATCAGAACGCTTAGGGAGAACGTCAAATTCGCCCCTACCCAGGGAAAATATAAGATTTATATAATAGATGAAGTGCACCAGATTACCGCAGAAGGTTTTAATGCTTTACTGAAGACCCTGGAAGAACCACCCCCATTCGTAAAATTTATCTTTGCCACCACTCACCCGCATAAAGTAATACCGACGATACTTTCGCGCTGCCAGCGCCTGGACTTCCGCAGGATTTCAGTAATGGAAATTATCTCGCAGCTAGAAAAGATAGCGCAAGCTGAGAACATAAATATAAATAAAAAAGTATTATTTGCGATTGCCAAGAGCAGCGACGGGTCATTAAGGGATGCAGAGTCCATATTGGACCAGTTAATAGCATTTAGTAAAGATGAGGTTTCGCTTGAGGATGTTATTTCTATGCTTGGGCTGGTAGAACAGGAAACGCTCTTTGATATCGCTGATAGAATAATAAATAAAGATGCGCGCGGGGCATTAGAACTGTTTAACAATATTATTGACAGCGGTAAAGATATAGGCAATTTCCTGACAAATCTCATTGAGCATTTCCGTAATCTTATGATTGCCAAGGTTACCCGGGCAGATTCCAAGCTGATAGATTTGCCCAGGGAGATTTGCGATAAATTATTACAGCAAGCCAATGCCTTTAGTTTAGAAGAGATATTCAGCGTTTTTAATACGTTAGTAAATACGCAGGAGATGGCCAAGAGGCTTGAGTCTTTACGTATTCCACTGGAGATAAGCTTAATAAAGCTGGCGCACGATAAAAGAGGCGCGAATTTAAATCTAACACCGTCAAAACATTCTGAAAACCCCGGCCCTGTTTCTACAAAAGAAAAACCATCGGGGCCTACAATTAAAAAAGAGGATAGCATACCAGAAGCTGCAGCTGGAATTCAATCTGCTTATTTAGATAATGTAAAAAGTATATGGCGCAATATTATTGATAATTTATCCAGGATTAAAATGTCAGTGGCAACTTATCTGAACGAAGGTGTCCCAACCAAATTAGAGAACAATGTTTTGACTGTTTCGTTTCCCATGAATCATTCGTTGCATAAAGAGGCCCTTGAGCGTAAAGAAAACAAAGCAATTATAGAAAAAATATTTTCAGAATTATTGAATACTAATATAAGGGTTAATTTTACACTTTCTAAGGTAGTGGCAGAGAAGAATAATAATGAAGCCAGCTCGTTTATTAAATCCGCCTTGGATACGTTTAATGGGCGGGTGATTAAAGAGGAATAATGGCTACCCATACGGAATCCATTGAGAAATTAATAGAAAGATTAATGAAGTTTCCCGGAATCGGCAGGCGTAGTGCCGAACGTATGGTTACCTATATCCTTAATGCTCCCCGTGATGAGATACGAGGTTTGTTAGATGCGTTATCGAAGGTGAAAGAGAATGTTCGTTTTTGTCGTATCTGTAACAATTTTAGCGAGCAAGAATTATGCCGCATATGCCAGGACAACCGCCGTAAGAAAGATATTGTTTGTATTGTGGAAAAGCCAAGCGATGTCAGTGCGATAGAGAAGACCGGAAGTTTCAATGGCGTATATCATGTATTATTAGGTTCCATCTCGCCCTTAGAGGGCAAGGGCCCCAGTGATTTAAAGATTGATAGTCTGATGAGAAGAATAAAAGAAGACAATATTAGAGAAGTGATTATTGCTACTGACGCGGATACAGAAGGAGAGACCACTGCTTTATACCTTGCCAAATTAATTAAGCCACTGGGAGTGCAGTTGATGCGCTTGGGCATAGGCATTCCCATGGGCTCTAACTTAGAATACGCTGACACTACAACTTTGTCTAAGGCGCTTGAATCCCGCCGGCCAGTTTAATTTCCATGATTACCATTACCAACTTATCTAAAAATTACGGTAAGAAGGTCCTTTTTGAAGATATTTCCCTAAGCGTAAACCGCAAAGAGAAGATAGGCCTTATCGGGCCCAACGGCTCCGGCAAAACTACGCTTTTTGCATTGATACTCAGGGATTTAGAGCCTTCGGCCGGAAGTATAGTTGTCCATAAAAATACCCATATAGGATATCTTCCCCAGGAGGCAAGTTTTTCCCGCCCGGATATTAAAGTGCCAGACGGGATCCCGCCAGTCACGCCTTTGGCGGACTCCGCCAGCGGCGGAGAGGCGGGAAAATCCGAACGCACGGTTCTATCTGAGTTGACTGAAGGCGATGAGAGGATTATACGACTTAAAAAAGAAAAAGAAGAGCTTGAGGAAAGAAACGAAGCGGCTTCAAAACGTTACGGAGAAGTTTTACATAATTTAGAGACGCTGGGATATTTTGAATTGGAACATAAGGCTAAGAAAATTTTAATGGGGCTTGGTTTCAAAGAAAAAGATTTTAGCCGGCCCATATCTCAAATGAGCGGTGGCTGGCAGATGCGCACCTTATTAGCCAAACTTTTAACCTATCATTACGATATCTTACTGTTGGACGAACCGACAAATTACCTGGATTTAAACGCCGCATTATGGCTTAAGGATTATCTGACCGGGTTCGGCGGCACATTTATTATGATTTCCCACGACAAGGCTTTTCTGAATGAAGTGACGAATTACACATTAATACTGGAGAATGGTTCAATTTTTAAGGTCCACGGTAATTACGAACATTACGAGAAGATAAAAGAAGAAAAGCGCACCTATCTCCTGAAGCAGTTTAAGGAACAACAGAAGAAGCGCGAACAGTTACAGAGATTCGTTGACCGTTTTCATGCACAGCCGAATAAAGCCGCGTCAGTGCGCGCCAAACGCAGGGTTTTAGAGAAAATGGAAGAGGAGGAAATTACAGTACCTGCGGATACCAGAGAAAGTATTAAAAGTTTCCATTTTCCTTCTACCAGAAGAAGTGGTTATAAGGTAATGGCGCTGCAAGGTTTATCTAAATCTTACGGCGATATCCAGGTGTATAAAGACTTGGACTTTGAGATAGCCCAGGGTGAAAAGGCGGTATTGGCTGGTGAGAACGGAGCCGGTAAATCCACGCTCTTAAAGATTTTGGCCGGGGTGGTTGATATAGATAGCGGGTCACGTATTGTTGGCCACAATGTGGATATCGGATATTTTTCCCAGACGCGCACAGATGTACTTAATCTCGAGAATACTGTTTTACGCGAAGCGTATTCTGCTGCACCAGGCTTTATGTCAGAGGAGACTATACGGACTATTCTGGGGGCGTTTCTTTTTACGGGCGATGATTCCGATAAAAGGGTTTTGGTTCTCTCTGGAGGCGAGAAGAGCCGGCTTATTCTGGCTAAACTCTTAATTAATCCGCCAAATTTTCTCCTCTTGGATGAACCTACCACTCACCTCGATGTGGATGCAGTGGATGCCCTGGTTAGAGCATTAACAGATTATGAGGGAACGATTGTGTTTATCAGCCACGATATTTATTTTGTCCGCTCAATTGCCAATATGGTTTTTGAGGTTAAAGACGGCAGGATTAGAAAATTCCCAGGTAACTTCGACTATTATTTAGAGAAGAAAGACCAGGCAGAATTAGTTACCGAAGCGTATAAGCCTAAAGCCAAGCAGTTTAAAAGAGATGTTATAAAAGAAGCGGGAAAAGAAAAGGCAAAAGAAGAAGAGAGGCGGCGTAAAGAAGAAGAGAAGAAACGCAAGGCACATAATATTTCTTTGCGCACCAAAATAAATATATTGGAGAAAGAAAAAGAGAAACTGCGCCTGGAAAGCTATGCCAAGGCGCGCGCCTTATCCCATCCGCATATTTACCGAGATGAGAATACAGCCAGAGAATACGGCCGCCGTATGAAGGAGATAGAGAAATTAATTTCCGAAATCGATAACAAGATTAAGGATTTGGAAGGACAGATTATTTAGCCCTTGATTTAAATTAGGGACTGTCCTCGAAGGGTAACAACGCCCATTTTTTATTGACTGAAAACTTATTTAGTGTAAAATATACTCTACTATTCCCCCGTAGCTCAGTTGGTAGAGCGAGTGGCTGTCAATGAGGCCCAAACTTATGGAGCGAAGCGAACATAAGTTTGATGGCCGAATTGATTCCGAATTCTGGCCCCGAGGATTCCGTAGGAATCCGACGGCCGCTTAGAATGCGGGATTGGAAAAGGCAGCTCCCGCAGGAAACTGCAGGATGATAAAGCGGGCTAATTCAGGGAAGTCCTTCTGGGATAATCCTGAGCTAAACCTTGTCATACGCAAGGAAATGTGCAGAGACTATATACCCGCTTCCTAAAGCGAAAGCCAAGGAGATGATATAGTCCACTTCCGAAAGTAATTTCGGGTTAAGTGTAACCACCAGGTCCGAGGTTCGAGTCCTCGCGGGGGAGCCA
>DCOU01000099.1 GCA_002322525.1 Candidatus Omnitrophica bacterium UBA1562
TGCATTGTTAAATTAGTTGTTGATAGTTTATAGAGTTCATGGTATTATCTTCTAAAGAAAGGAGATAAGCCATGAGCCGAAAAAGCCACTGTGTTAAATTAAGCGAACACCAACGACAGTACTTGCAAAAGATCGTTGAGTCAGGCAAAGACAAGGCGCGAAAAATCACGCGATGCCGAGTTTTGCTTTTAGCCGATAAGGCTAAAGGAAAAACAGACGAAGAGATATCTGACGCATTAGGTGTATGTTTGACAACCATATTCAATATCAGGCGACGTTATCACAAGGGAGGGGTAGAACGAGCTATCGAGGAAGCGGCGCGTTCAGGACAACCCCCCAAATTTAATGGTAAATCCATGGCCAAAATCACGGCTATCGCCTGCAGTAAACCACCGGAAGGTCATGCCCGATGGAGTTTGCGTTTATTAGCCGACCAGGTCGTGGAACTGGATATCGTTGAGACCATCTCGTATAATAGCGTGCGGAACATTTTAAAAAAAACGAACTCAAGCCTCACTTAAGGAAACAATGGTGCATCGGACAAATAACCTCAGAATTTCTCTGGCACATGGAACAGGTGCTGGATATTTATGAGCAACCATACGATCCTCGGCGGCCGGTTGTCTGTTTTGACGAGCGGCCGTGCCAGCTGCTGGGAGATGTCCTTATGCCTCTTCCCATGAAGCCGGGACGCGTTGAACGCCAGGATTACCATTACAAGCGTCATGGAACATGTGTTGTGCTTATGGCGGTTGAACCTTTAGCCGGACACCGCATCGTTAAAGTCACAGAGCGAAAAACCAAAGAAGATTACGCTGAATTTATGAAAGAGCTGGCGTCATATTATACCGATGCCGATAAGATTGTCTTAGTTCAGGATAATCTTAATACGCATAATCCATCGTCGTTTTACGAAGTCTTTGACGCGCCTGAGGCCTTTGCGTTGTCTCAACGTTTTGAAATGGCCTATACGCCTAAGAAGGCCAGCTGGCTAAACATGGCTGAGATTGAATTATCGGCTCTGTCAAAACAATGCCTTGACAGACGCATTGCTCAAAGACGCATCTTAGCCAAGGAGGTTACTGCGTGGGTTGCAAAACGCAATCACCTTCAGACAAAAATTACCTGGCATTTTACAAAGAGCAAAGCTCGAGAGAAACTCAATAGAGCATATAAAACCATTAAGAATTAAATTAACAGCGCACTAGTCACGGATTACGAGTTACTAAATTTATTTTATTTTCCTGTAGAAGCAACTCCGATTGCCTGTATGGCAGGCAACGCCTACTTGCCGCACTTTTATAAGAAGTGCGTCCATATCGCAATCGTAGAAAATAGATTTTACAAATTGGTAATTTCCTGAGGTTTTTCCTTTAATCCAATACTCTAATCTTTTCCGCGACCAAAAACAGGTCTTGCCTAATTTTAAGGTTCTCCTCAATGAAATTGCATTCATAAAGCCGAGCATTAAAACCTCAGCCGTCCTATAATCCTGTATTATCGCCGGGATAAGGCCTAAGGCGTCAAATTTTAAATCCTTAATATTGAATTTTTTCACCCCGCACCTTCTCTTTATTCTCATTCTTCTACTATGTTTTTCCTTCTCCCGTCTCTTCTTGCAAAAGATAAAAACTGAATATTTAAAGAAGGTGCGGGGTTCATAATCGAATTGCTACTCCTTTTTCTGCCAAGTATTCTTTTACTTCTCTAACTGTATATTCCTGATAATGAAAGATTGAAGCTGCCAGACACGCATCAGCTCCGGCTTTAGTTAAAACGTCATAAAAATGCCCTAATTTTCCCGCACCGCCCGAAGCAATAACCGGAATATTTACTGCTTCAACAATAGCCTTTGTTAAGGGCAAATCATAACCATCTTTTGTACCATCATAATCCATACTTGTCAAAAGAATTTCACCGGCACCTAAATCTGCTACTTTCTTTGCCCACTCTAACGCATCTAAATCTGTAGGAGTTCTGCCTCCATTAATATAAACCTGCCATTTTTTAGTTCGTAGTTCGTAGTTCGTAGTTCGTAGTTTTTCACTATGAACTATGAACTCTGAACTATCAACTAATTTGGCGTCTATAGCCACTACAATACACTGACTGCCAAATTTTCCCGAAGCGTCCTTGATTAAATCAGGAAACTTTACGGCTGTCGTATTTATGGATACCTTGTCTGCGCCTGCATTTAATAGGTCCCTTATATCACCAAGGTCTCTGATTCCTCCGCCTACAGTAAATGGCATAAATATATTTTTTGCTATCTCTTCGACCAAGTTAATTAGAGTCTTTCTATTTTCAAAACTGGCAGTAATATCTAAAAATACAAGTTCGTCAGCTTGCTGGCGGCCGTAAATCCTGGCTACTTCTACTGGATCACCCGCGTCTCTTAGGCCTAAGAATTTTACCCCTTTTACTACGCGGTCTTCTTTAATATCTAAACAGGGGATAATGCGTTTAGTTAACATTGTCCGTTTAGTACGTTTAGTACGTTTAGTCCGTTAACGAGCATAACGGGCATAACGAAACTAACGAACAAAACAAAACTATTTGATTTTCTTATATAAATATTTTTTAAGCAAATCCCAGGTTCTCTTACCAACTTTCCCATCTGCCTTTAAATTATTCTCTTTTTGAAACGCTTTTATTGCATCCCGGGTTTGTTTACCTTTTCGGCCATCGATAACACCAGTATAATAACCGGCCTTTTGCAAAGCAATCTGAACCTGTTTTACGCTGGGACGTGATTTTACCTCTCCAATTACCTTCTTTTTGCTTACCACTTTTGTTAATTCTGTTTTCTGTTCCGGAGCTTTAGCTAAATTTTCTCGCAAACTACTGATCTCTTCGTCTTTGGCCTGAATTTGCGCTTCCAATACTGATATTTGATTTTTTAATCCCTGGACCTCTAATTCTTTTTGTTTGCGAGCAGTGGCACATCCCGATAGAGAAATCAGGAAAACAAACAAAATGAGAAATGCAATCGCCTTCCTTGACATATACTCCTCCTTTCTTTTAAGATACAGCCCTTCACGAAATTAGTCTCAAGGGCTTCACGAATTTTGTGAAGCCCTATTTAAGATAATTTTAAGGCTTCGGCTAAAGTAAACCCCGTTAGAAAGGACATGTCCCGTTAGAAAAATCCTTTCTAACGGGGTAAACCTGCTTTCGTACAGGGTTTTCATCAACGGACTGCTTACATAAAAAACTTTAAGATAATCTTAAGGCTTCAGTTAGTGTAAAACGACCTTCGTATATAGCCTTACCTATTATTACGCCTTCCAGCCCTTTCTTTTCTAATAATTTAAGCCTGCGTATATCGCTCAAAGACGAAATACCGCCTGAAGCAATAACGTTTAAACCCGTTTCTTTTAGTAAGTTCTTTACGCCTTTTATATTCGGGCCTTTCAGCGTTCCGTCCTTTAATACATCGGTATAAATCACTTTTTTAAATCCTATGTTTTTTAGGCTATGGGCAAACTTTAATATATCTGTATTTCTATAACTGCTTTGCCAGCCTTTTGTTAGTACGCGGCCGGCTTTGGTATCTATGCTCACGATAATTTTATCTTTAAATTTTTTGAAGGCTTTTTTTAGGAAATCCCTGTCTTGCGCTGCCTTTGTCCCGAGGATAATACGCCGAATACCAAAATCCAATAATGTTTCTATCATTCCTATATTTCTTATTCCTCCACCAAATTGTATAGGTACATCCACGGCTTTTGCAATCTGTTTAGCCAAAGCTAAATTTTTGGGATTGCCGCTAAACGCGCCGTCCAAGTCAACTACATGTATTAGTTTTGCGCCCTGTTTTACCCAGTGCTTTGCAGTCTTCACAGGGTCACGTGAATATATCTTCTTATCCAGCCTCCCCTGGACAAACCTTACGACACAACCGTCTTTTATATCTATAGCTGGAATAATTAACATTTTTTATGTTTAGGGACAGTCCCCTTAGCATAGAAGGGTCTGTCCCCGAAGGGGACTGACCCTAAAACATGGCGGGGACAGTCCCTATAAACTTACAAAATTTCTTAATATCTTAAGTCCTACTTCTTGGCTTTTTTCCGGATGAAACTGTACGCCGTATATATTATCTTGCCAGAGAACAGATGTAAAATCAATACCGTAATCAGTGGTGGCAGCAACAATACGTTCATCTGAAGGCTTTGGATAATAAGAGTGACAAAAATATACGTAAGAATTATCAGTTATGTCTTTTAATAAAGGGCAGGCGCTATTTTTTAGTTTCAATTGATTCCAGCCCATATGCGGCACCTTAAGATTATCTTTATTTTCAAATTTCTTGACTATCCCTTTTAGTACGCCAAAGCCTTTTGCTACTCTGGCTTCTTCGCTTTCTTCAAATAAAAGCTGCATACCTAAACAGATTCCTAAAAATATTTTCTTAGCCTTTATGTGTTCGGTTAATGCCGAAATTAAATTCTGTCTTTTTAACTCTTGTATAGCATCATCAAAAGCTCCCACCCCTGGCAAAACTGCTTTGTCACAAGTTTTGATGTCAACAGGCTTATTAGTCACTATAGTCTTTGCACCCATAGACTCAAGCGCCTTTTGCACACTATGAATATTACCCATACCGTAGTCAATTATGGCAATCATTCTATTTAATAACTAGTAAACTAGCAAGTAACTAGTAATTTAGTCAATAATACCCTTCGTAGAAGGTATACCTTTTCTACGCGGGTCGATTTGAGTGGCTTGATCTAAGGCTATGCCTAAAGCCTTAAAGACAGGCTCTAAAGTTGTATGTAAATCGTGGCTCGGCAAAGATACTTTAATATTTAAATTCATTCCTAAGTTTTTCGCAAAGGCATCAAAGAAATGAGTTGCATCGCCTAACCCGTACCCTTCTTCACCCCCGCTAGCGATCATACTCCCTGACTCCTTGCCTTCTAGGTTACAAAATTTTAGGAACCCTCTGCCGCTTATATCTACAACCACATTAGCCACAGTATCTTCCATCGGCACTGAAGCAGAACCAAATCTTCTGATACCCTTTTTATCTCCTAATGCTTTTTTGAAAGCCTCGCCTAATACAATCCCAATATCTTCATTGGTGTGGTGGATATCTATTTTTAGATCTCCTTTTGCCATAATATCCAAGTCGAATAATCCATGAAAAGCAAATAATTCTAACATATGATCCAGAATACCGATGCCGGTATTTATCTTTGCTTTACCTTCACCGTCAACATTTAATTTTACTGTAATATCAGTTTCTTTTGTTTTTCTTTTTATTATTACTTTTCTCACTTTTCTCCCTACCTAATCCCTACCTCATACATACTACCTACTTTATTTAAAACCTTACTTTTACCGACTCTAAATGTTTATCTAAACCCTCGATGCCAGCAATCTTTTCTAAAGGCCCCTTTATTTTTTCTAAGGCCTTGCGTGAATAACCAATAATGTGACTGCTTTTCATAAAATCAAATAATGACAGCCCTGAAAAAAATCTTGCAGTGCCGCCGGTTGGCAAAACATGACTGGGGCCTGCTACATAATCTCCTACTGCAGCAGGACTATAAGGGCCTAAGAATATCGCCCCTGCATTTTTTATTCCTTTTATTAGCCTTTGGGGATTCCTAACTAAGATTTCCAGATGTTCGGGAGCAATTTTGTTGGTAATATCAACCGCCTGTTGGAGATTCTTAGTCAGGATAATAAAACCGGGGGTATCCTGGCATTGCGACTTAACCTCTAAAGCTTTACTCTTAGAATTGGTTATGAGTATAGCCAACCCTCCAGCATGTTCTGTCTGCGCTTTAAAATCAGCAATAATAAATTTAGGGTCGCTGTAGCGATTGGCAATAATAACCAGCTCGGTTGGTCCAGCAATCATATCAATATCTACTAAACCAAAGACCTGTCTTTTTGCTTCACTTACATAAATATTGCCTGGTCCAATTATTTTATCTACGCGAGGAATAGTTTTAGTTCCATAGGCTAATGCGGCAATACCCTGGGCGCCTCCAAGGCGATAAATTTCATCTACCTTAAGAAGATCCGCTACTACCAGAATGTGAGGATTTATAAGCCCTTGTTTATCAGGCGGACTAATCAAAATTATTTTCTTAACTTGCGCCATTTTTGCGGGAAGCACCGTCATATAAACAGTAGAAACCAGAGGCGCTGTCCCTGCAGGTATATATATGCCCACTTTGTCTAAAGGCATATAATTCTCGCCTAAAATAACGCCGTCGCTATCCTTCATCCTCCAGGATTTTTTTATGGTCTTACGATAAAACCGATTTATATTTTCAATAATAATCTTCAGGCTTGATACAAAATTAGGGCTTATATTTTGATAGGCACCGCTGATTTCTATTTCAGATACCTTAATTTGCCTTGGTAATAATTTAACACCGTCAAATTTCCGGGTATACTTTATGAGGGCCTCATCGCCAAAGAGGCGCACATCTTCAATAATTTGCCTTACCTTCTCTTCAACGCGCCTTGATTTAATGAATCCGCGATTATAAATCTTTTCTAACTTTTTGCTGGTTGAGCGTATAATCTTCATTTTAAGTTCCTAATAATCTCTTTGACTTTATTAAAGGCCTGTGGGAAATTTTCTGGTTTGTCTCCTCCTGCTTGAGCAAAATCTTTCCTTCCGCCGCCGCTACCACCAATCTCTGACGCCGCTTCTTTAACTAACTGAGAAGCATCAATAGATATAACGTCAGCAGTTAAACTTGTGCCTGTAACCAACAAAGCCTGGCCTGCCGGGGTACTTGTTCCTAAAGCAATAACAACATTTTTCTCCCGTTCTTTAATTAAATCCACAGCCTTTCTTAATGTATCTATATCCAAACCTTCAATATAACGAGTAATAACATTAATACCGTTTATAATTTCGCCTTCTTTAATATAACTACCTAGCGAAGCTTTAAGGATATCGATCCTATGGGAACTTAATTGTTTTTCTAATTCTTTTATTCGGCTCAATTTCTTTTGCAACTCCTGCGTTATTTTCTGAAGCGGAACATTTAAAAGAGAAGAAATCTCACCCATAACCCTCTCTTCTTCCTTTATCATTTTATAGGCATAGCCTCCAGTTATTGCCTCTATTCTTCTCAACCCCCTTGCCACAGAGCCTTCCTGAACTATTTTAAAAATACCAATTTGCCCCGTAGAATCCAGATGCGTTCCACCGCACAGTTCTTTGGAAAAATCTCCGATTGAGACCATGCGTACTTTCATTTCATATTTTTCTCCGAAAAATGCCAATGCCCCTTGTTTTTTAGCTTCTGAAAGAGTCGTCATTTTGGTTTTAAGAATATCGTTATTTATTATGCAGCTATTAACTATCTCTTCTATTCTATCCAGTTCGTCTTGGGAGATATCTTTGAAGTGCGTAAAGTCAAAACGCAATCTATCAAAACGAACCAAAGAACCCCGTTGCTGCACATGAGCGCCCAAAACTTTTCTTAAGGCTGCCTGTAAAAGATGTGTAGCAGTATGATTTCTGGCTATGGATAATCTGCGCTCAATATCAACGCAAGACTTTAATTCATCGCCGCTCTTAAAACTACCATCTTTGACTATGCCTTTATGCACAATTACCTTATCAAATTTCTGTGTGTCTAAAACCTTGAAAATATTCTTTCCTTTTACCCCGTTAGAAAGCCCCGCTATCGTAGAAGAAATCTTTCTAACGGGGTTTATAAATTCACCCGTATCGCCGACCTGACCTCCTGATTCCGGATAAAACACGGTCTTGTCCAGGATTATTTTCGCTTCATCGCCTTTGCTTACTTTTTTAACCAGGGCATTGTCTTTGATAATTTTTATAATCTTTGCTTTAGCCTCGTATTTTGTGTAACCTGAAAAATTAGTCTTGCTACCTGCTAAATGTAGTTCTTTGATATCAAAGACATCGCCCTTCATACTGCTTTGTAATTTTGAGCGGGTTTTCTGTTGCTCTAATTTTTTATGCACAACAGTAACTACCGCTGGTAAATTCTTAAAACCTTGTTTCTCTAACCAGGCCTCTGTTTCTTCTACAGGCATTCCATATGTATCTGACAATTGAAAGACGACTTCGCCTACTTTCTCAACGTCGTCCGATAAAGGAATTTTAGAAAATAATGTATCGCTCGAATTTAAAATAGTAATAAAATTTTTTTCTTCTGCTAAAACAATTTCGGCTATATTTTCTCTACGGTTTTTCAGTTCCGGATAGGGAGTTTTCATAATTTCCGATACTATCGGTACCAATTTATATAGAAATGGTTTATGCATCCCCAGCGACAGGAGATTATATGTGCTTTTGCGGATTAATTTCCTTACCACATAACCAGAACCCTCATTAGAAGGCAAAACTCCGTCGTATATTGCAAAAACAACGGCTCTAATGTGATCGGCTACTGCGCAAATTAATTCCTCTTTAGGGACAGCCACCTTTGAGGAGAGTCCCTGTTTTATTTCCTTTATTATTGGCTGAAACAAGTCGGTCTGGAAATTATTCGGCGCACCCTGCATTACCGCAGCCAGCCGTTCAAGGCCCATTCCCGTATCAATGTTCTTCTGGGGAAGCGGCTCCAGTACCCCGCCTTCCTTGCGGTTAAATTGCGTGAATACCAAATTCCAGACTTCCACAAACCTACCGCAGTTACAGGAAGGGTCACAATCAGGCCTTCCGCAGCCGGCAACAATACCGCCCTGGTCAAAAAATATCTCAGAACACGGCCCGCACGGCCCATTAGGGCCCTTAACTTTAGCCTCAGAGGGCCAGAAGTTTTCTTTATCGCCTAATTTTATAATCTTATTTTCAGGAACCCTTATTTTATCCTTCCATATTTTATATGCAGCATCATCATCTTTATATATAGAAACCCAAAGCCGTTCTTTGGCAATCTTAAGTTCATCTGTCAGAAATTCCCAGGCAAAAGTAATTGCTTCTTCTTTGAAGTAATCTCCAAAAGAAAAATTCCCCAGCATTTCAAAAAACGTATGATGCCCGGGGGTCTTGCCTACTTTATCTAAGTCGTCGGTGCGCAGACAACGTTGGGCTGTGGCTGCGCGGGCAAAACCAGATAGATGGCCCAAGAATTGCCTTTTGAATTGATTCATCCCTGCGGGCGTAAACAATACAGTAGGATCATCTTTGGGGACAAGCGAATCGCTATCTACAATTTTGTGCTTTTTGGCTTTAAAAAAATCTAAGAATTTTTCCCTTAATATATCTGCCTGCATCATTGTTAAAGTTACAAAAGTTACGGAGGTTACAAAGATTGCTTATAGAATTTTATGTAACCCCTGGTAACATCTAGTGACATTTGTAGCCTTTGGTAACCTAATTATAAAGATTACATTTTAAGTTGGCTGATGACATCAATAACCACTTCGGGAGAGAAACCGCGACGTAAAAGATATGCGTAAACGCGTCTCTTTGCTTTTTGAGGGTCGATGTCCTTTAATTTATTAAGCCTATCTGCGGCAATTTCTCTAACTACATCCTCTTCAAAGTAACTCTTTTTCGTTTCATTTATTTTTGTATCTATAATTGCCTTATCAATGCCTTTTATCCTTAATTCCGTCTTTAACCTTCTTATCCCCAGGGGTTTTTTTATACGCGATTCAATCCAGGCCTTGGCAAAATAATTATCGTCGATAAATTTCTTTTCTTTTAAAAAAACGAGTGCCTCTTCTATTATTTCTGGATTAAATTTTTTCTTTTCCAGGCGCTGGCGAATCTCTCTTTCGCTACGCAGTCTAAATTTAAGAAGCAGGAAGGCATAATTCTTTGCCTTCTGTAACAAATCTATATTCTTTTTAATTACTATTCACCCTCTTTTATTAAGGCGTATCCCCGAGAAAGCTTAACCAAGGCATCTCCTTTTAATGCCTTGGTTATCTTCTGGTAATCAGAAATATTTTTTACAGCTTGTTTATTTATCTCCAGGATTACATCTGGGGCAATTATACCTGCCTCATCTGCTGGAGAATCCGGTTCAACATCAACTACCACTACTCCTTTTTTTTCTTCAATGCCAAGGCGCTGAGCAATTTCAGGGGTTAATTCCGCAACCTCTAATCCGCGCCATTTGCTATAGGATGGCTTAGTAGTGGAAATCTCTTCTAAATTTTCCGGCCTTTGACCAACCTCAACCTCTAAGGTCATATCTTTTTTTTCGCGTAAAACCATTACCTTTACCTTACGTCCAACTTCAGTAATTCCTACTGCATTTAATAATTCCCGCACATTGTTAATAGCTTTATTATCAAGTTGTTTAATGATATCACTTTCTTTTATACCTGCTTTCTGCGCCGGGCTGCTTTCCAAGACGTTGACTACCAATGCGCCGTTTTTATCAGGCGAGCCAAAATATTTTGCTAATTCATTAGTTAAATCCTGTACTGTTACACCAAACCAACCATAGGTTATCTTTTTGCCTTCAATGAGCTTGGCAATAATTTTTTTAGCGTTATTGATGGGTATGGCAAAACCTATACCTTGATAACCGCCGCTAGTACTGAATATCGCCACATTAATACCTACAACTTCGCCTTTAAGATTAACCAACGGCCCGCCAGAATTACCCGGATTTATAGCAGCGTCTGTCTGGATAAGGTCATTATAATCCCTGCCCCGGCCAAGTGTCCTGCCCAGAGAACGATGCAATGCGCTGATGACGCCCGCAGTTACAGTGGGCTCTGGATTCTGCATGGCAAAAGCAAAGGGATTGCCAATAGCTACAACCCACTGCCCAATCTTCAGGTTATCAGAATCACCTAAGGATGCCACTGGCAAATTACTTACGTTTATTTGAATAATCGCTATGTCTGAACGCGGGTCTTGGCCTTTGATTACGCCTTTAAAATCTCTGCCGTCGGATAAAGTCACGGTTATCTTGTCCGCTTCATCAATAACATGCTGGTTGGTTAAAATATAACCGCGGGAATCAATGATTACTCCTGAACCCAGGCCCCTCTGTTTGTATTCTCTTTCGGGTAACTCGCCGAAAAAGTCCTCAAAAAATCTATGGAAAGAATCCTCTTCTCCAAACGGCGATGCGCCAAAAGGAGAACTAAAATAAAATCTCCTTCCGCCTTTGGTTTTCTCCGTATGCTCTGTGCTTATAGATACCACGGCTCGGCCAGCGGTATTAGCCACATTGATTATCGCATCTTCCATCCTGAACCCATCAAGAGAGGGAGCGGCTACCTCTTGACTGTGCACAGGCAAAATGAGATTCAATTTTACCGTAAGCACAACTCCAATAGTCAACCCGACTAACAAGGCTATGCTAAAGAATATTATTTTTCTCTTCATTTTAACCACCTCTTATCTCCTTGCTAACTTAAACTAACCTACGGAAATCTTCTTGCGTATTTCTTTTTCGATGTCTTCTTGCAACTTAGGTTTTTCTTTCAATAATTTTATGGCCGCTTCTCTTCCTTGACCGAGTTTCTCATTTCCAAAAGAAAGCCAAGTTCCTGACTTTTCGATAATACCTAAATTCACTGCTGCATCTACAATACTGGCCGTCTTAGCAATACCTTCATCGTGCAAGATTTCAAATTCTGCCTCGCGAAACGGCGGTGCCACCTTATTTTTTACTACCCTTGCCCTTACCCTGCCGCCAATAACGGTATCACCGGATTTTATTGAGGCGATCCTCCTTAAATCCAGCCTTACTGAGGAATAAAATTTAAGTGCCCGGCCGCCGGTCGTAGTCTCCGGCGAACCAAAAAACACCCCTATTTTTTCTCTTAGCTGATTAATAAAAACAACACAGGTACGTGACTTGCTAATCGCTGCGGTTAATTTGCGCAGCGCCTGTGACATTAAGCGCGCCTGTAAACCCATGTGCGCATCTCCCATCTCACCTTCTATTTCTGCGCGGGGAGTAAGAGCGGCCACGGAATCAATCACAATCAAATCCACGGCGTTTGAGCGCACCAGCGTCTCGGTAATCTCTAATGCCTGTTCTCCGGTGTCCGGCTGGGAAATTAAAAGCCCATCTAAATTAACCCCTATTATTTTAGCATAAGTAGCGTCAAAGGCGTGCTCTGCATCAATAAAGGCAGCTACCCCGCCTTTTTTCTGAATCTCTTTTATCACGCTTAAAGTAAGCGTAGTTTTACCGGATGCCTCAGGGCCAAAAACTTCGATAACTCTGCCGCGCGGAAGGCCCCCAACGCCTAAAGCCAAATCCAGGGTAAGCGCGCCTGTAGGTATGGCTTCTACATCAACCTTTATTTTTCCGCCCAACCTCATGATTGAGCCTTTTCCAAACTGTTTTTCTATCTGGGAAAGTGCCAGTTCCAATGCTTTTTGACGGTCAGACATATCTCCAGAGACTTCTTTAGTCGGTGATTTTTTTTCTATAACCATATTCGCCTCCATTTCGTTTTTATAAATTAGAGATTGATTATAACTTAACAATATCTATCTGTCAAACAAAAAATCCTTCCTTTCTACTATTAATAGACGTAAAGAAGAATAAAATCTCACAAAAATATTTAGTTACCTTGACAATATGAAAAGGGGACGGTTCTATTTTTTAACTAAGACTATACTGCTACTGCTAAAAAAATAAAAAAATAGAACCGTCCCCTTTTCCCACTTACTTTTCCCCAGCCTTGACAATCAGCCTAAAATATGTTAAAGTTTTAGCATTATGGATGAGATAACTAAAATCAAACAGGAGCTCGAACGCACTAAAACAGAACTGGTTATCCTCTACGAAATCTCCAATGCTATGCGCACCACCTTAAAATTAGATGAAATCTTATATATTATCTTGACCGGTGTTACGGCGCATATAGGGCTGGGTTTTAATCGCGCACTCCTCTTTCTGATAAACGAGAAAGATAACCTAATTGAAGGTAAGATGGGTATTGGCCCGGAAACCGGCGAAGAAGCCAATCGTATCTGGACGCACGTGGAACGAGAACAGATGGACTTGGATGACCTAATCAACGCCTTTAAAGTTTCTGGTGAGGTGCTCGAATCCGGCTTTAATCAACAAGTAAGGCGTTTAAAAATTCCCTTAAAAGAGCAAAACGGAGGATTACTCGCATTAGGGGTATTAGACGGTATGCCTTTACATTTAACCAAAGAGACTATACAAAACTACAGCCACGACCCCATTATACAATTATTAAAGAGCGATGAGGCGATAGTGGTTCCCTTAAAAGCAAAGGATAAAGTAAACGGGATAGTTTTAGCGGATAATTTTATCACCAGAGAACCCATTACCAAGGATGATATCAGTATGTTGATTATGTTGGCAAACCAGGCAGGCCTGGCTATAGAAAATTCGCACCTTTACGAAAAAACAGTTACGCGGGCACATTCTGATTCTCTCACCGAGCTATGGAATCACGGTTATTTTCAATATCTATTACAAGCGGAATTAGAAAAAGCCAAAATTACTAAAACACCTTTAAGCCTTATTATGTTAGATATCGATAACTTTAAAGTCTATAATGATTCGCTCGGCCATCAGTCCGGAGACAAAATATTAAAGGCTTTGGCAGCCTTAGTTAAAAATCAATCTCGCAAAATGGATTATGTCTGCCGCTACGGGGGGGAGGAATTTACTATTATATTGCCGGAGACGCAAAGAAAAGAAGCATTTTTAATTGCAGAACGAATGAGAACGGATATCGAAAGATATTCCTTTCTCAATGAAGAAATCCTACCTAATAAAAAATTGACGGTAAGTATGGGCTTAAGTTCCTTTCCCGAAGACGGGTTTTCTCCTTCCGACTTAATCTCCCATTGCGATAAAGCGCTTTACGAAGCAAAGCAGAAAGGAAAAAACAATACTTGCTGTTATGCTGACCTTAAATACGACTAAACCCCGTTAGAGACACCATAGCTTTCTGCTGTCTACCTATGGTCTCTAACGGGGTAAAGGGCCTTGGCAACAGCAGCATCCGGTTCTTTATCCTTTAGCCCGTTAGAAATCTTGTTTTTCCCCGTTAAAACTTTGGTATTTCTAAGGGGGTTTACTGTCCTATTTTTCCGCAAACTTAACTGACACAATCTTAGATACGCCTGATTCCTGCATGGTAATCCCATACATAACGCCAGCATTAGCAATGGTCTTTTTGTTGTGGGTTATCACAATAAATTGGGAATCCTTGGCAAATTCCGAAAGCAATCGGCTGAACCTGTCAACATTGGCCTCATCTAATGCCGCATCTATTTCATCCAATACGCAAAAAAGCGATGGCTTAACTTTAAATATAGCGAATATTAATGCTATTGCCGAAAGCGATTTTTCTCCTCCTGATAACAAGAGGACATTCTGTAACTTTTTTCCTGGCGGCCGGCAGATAATTTCAATCCCCGATTCCAGAGGATCCTGCTCATCAATTAAGAAAACCTGGGCATCCCCGCCGTTAAATAATAACTTGAAATAATTGCGGAATTCCTCGCTGACTCTTTCAAAGGTCTCTAAAAACATTTTTTTGGTTGTCCGATTAATCTTTAATATTGCCTCATGCACTGATTCTTTGGCACAAACGAGGTCGTTCTGTTGCTGAGTTAAGAAATCATAACGCTTTTTTAATTCGTCATATTCCTCGATAGCTACCAGATTAACTGTGCCGCAGGCATTCAGCTTTTCATTTAATCTCTGGATATCTTGCGAAAGTGTATTTTTGTCTGTCTCCTGCGGGATGCCGCAAGAAATATCCAAATCTATCTTATAGGCTTGCAAAATTCTGTCTTTTATGCTTGTAATCTTAAAATCCACGTCTTTATTCTGCATTTGCAATTCATATAATTTGTTCTTGAGGGTATCCAGCTGCCTTCTATCCGATTCCAAATTCTCAATTGCATCGCCTACGCCTTCTGAAATCTCTTTATATTTATCTTCTGTAACTTTTAAATTTTTATTTTGGGCTTCGATATCAAGATGCGCCTGCTCGATTTTAGCCTCTAAATTTTTAATCTCTAAAACCGAACCCTCCCGCTTAGTATCATTTTCTTTCATCTGTCTTTCAAGATTCAGGAGGCTTTCTTTGTCCTGCTCGTAAGCACCCTCTAAAATCTCAAGCGTCGTCTGATCAGAGTCAAGGCGTTTACCTAAGCCTTCCAGTTCCGTCTTTGTCTGGGTAATCACAACCAAAACTTCCTCTCTGGTTTTGTTGTCTAAATCAATGTTATTCTGTTCATGCAAAATTAAATCTTCGCTATCCTTCTCTTCTTTATCTAGGCCAGACAGTTGAGATTGAAAACCAGTTGTTTTTTCTTCTAATGTAGTTAACTCGCTACCTACCTCGGCTAACTCTATGTTTATGACCTCCTCTTCCTCATTTATCTTATTAAATTGCCCTAAAATGGTATTATAGGAGGCCCTTCTGTTCGACAAGGCTATTTCCTGCTTGTGGGACTCATCCAAGAGATTATGTATAGTTTTAGCCAGCTCTTCAATGCGTCTAAGGCTGGCTTTTTTAGTGTTTTCTAAGGCGTTTAAATTTTCTCCTATACTTTCTAACTTCTCGCTGATTTTTTGTGTATCTAAATCAATAGGTTTTGCTTCGCCTGACAATTTAAATCTTGCTGATTCAAGGGCCTGCTTATCATCCCTTGAGTTAATTTCAGGCTCGTCTTTTATCTTTATTACCAAACCCGTTACTTTATCAAGGGGTGGCTTATCTAAATACACAACTGCGTTCATCGACTCACTGATGTCTTCATATTTAGTTTTTAGTTTCTCTAGGAATTCCTTATGCGATTGCAAGGTCAATTTTTCCTTCTCTAAATTATCAATACCTGCATTTATGTTGTTTAAAGACAGGCCCTCCCGCTCTTGTTCTGTTCTAATGTTAGCTATTTTAAGGTTGGAATCCTGGAATGCGTTTTCCAGGCCTTTTAGCTCTATTGTAAGATTATCTAAATTATTCTTAAACAAAGCTTTTTCTTCACCAACCTTTAACCTTTCAATTTCCAGTCTCTTCTTTCTTGCTAAATAAATCTGCTGTTTACTGCTCAAGTCGGCAACCTGATTTTTAACCTGGGTAAGTTTCGTTACTAACTCTAAAATATTTCTTTTTGTCTTTGCGATATTCTCTAAGGAAGCCTTAATCGAGGACTTAAGGTTACTAAGCTGGATTTCTTTAACTTTCAGCAACGATTTCTTCGCCTCAATATTTTTCGTTATATTATCGTGCTCCGATTTCAGGTTCGTTAATTTCTCTTCATCAAGGGTAAGTCTATTTTTAGTCTGTTCAATTTGTGCCTGCAGGTATTTCTGATTTGCATCTAACTCGGATGTCTTTTCTTGATTAAAATTTATACGTTCTTCATTTGCCGAGATAAGATTATCAAGGTTTAATATCTGGTTTTTTATTGCCAGGATATTATCTTCCATGGCCTTTAAATCCGCACGATGAGCGCTTACTTTTGATTCGTGTTCCTGAATTATATTTAAAAGCCGGCCTTGTGCTACCTGGAGCTCATTTAATTGATTTATAATATGGGTTTTTTCAAGCATTAACTCGGAATTCTTTAAAAATGCTAAATTTATTTCTTTTTGTTTTAACTCTTCGAAAATCTCTTTGTACCTGCGCGCTCTTGTCGCCTGCCGCTCTAAAGAACCGATCTGGCGTTTTACTTCTGCAATAATGTCATTAACCCTTAAAAGGTTCTGTCCTGTCTCTTCTAATTTCCTGAGCGCCTCTTTCTTCTGCGCTTTATATTTAGTAATGCCTGCGGCTTCATCAAATATTAAACGCCTATCTTCGGGCCTTGAGCTTAAAACGAGGTCGACTTTACCCTGTTCAACTAAGGAATAGTTCTCTGCCCCTATGCCTGTCCCCATAAGCAAGTCCAGGATATCCTTAAGGCGGACCAGGGTTTTGTTTAAAAGGTATTCGCTTTCGCCTGAACGGAAAACGCGCCTGGTAATCACAACTTCATTCTGGTCAACGGCAAAATACCTCTTATTATTATCAAAAGCCAGGCTGACTTCTGCCATACTCAAAGGCTCTTTTGAATCAGTGCCGTTAAAAATTACATCCTGCATCTGGGAACCGCGCAGCGCCTTTATAGACTGTTCTCCTAAAACCCAGCGTATGGCGTCGAAGATATTACTATTGTGGACTATAATATCTTGGGCAATAAAATTATGGGTATCTAAAACTGATAAATCATAAACCCATTTTTCCGAATATATTTTCTTTATACTGACTATTTCATCCCAATAAATATCCGAGTTGGCTAATAATTTAAGGTAGTCGTAAATGGTTTTGGCTAACCCCGTAAGACTGCTGTGTTCAGCAATAATACTTAAAGCCTCGAGTAGCCCTTGCCGCGTGGGTAAACATCTGTTTTCATAATAACTTACTAATTTGGGAGATATCTTTTTAAACCTCTTAACCTTAATCCCACTAAGTTTCACAAGTGTCTTAAAAGTCTGGTTAACTTCGGGAATCAAATCTAAATTTAAATTTGTTTTATAATTAAGGTTTTTTATCTCTTCCAGTTTAACGGACTTCTTGCCTTTAAAATTTAATTGATTCATAAGAAGCTTTACATTTTTCAACCCATTCCCATATAAGCCTTCACTAAGCCCTTTTTCTGAATATGCACCAGTCAACTTAAGGCTACGAGGTACTGCAATCCTTACCCCAATTTTCAATTGCTCTGCTTTAAGATCGACAACCTGGCCGTCCTTAATGCTAAAGAATGGATGATAATGGGTTGTAACAACAGTTTTGCCAGATTTTGTTTTAATTTCTAAAAGGTATTTAGGGGCTCTACGTTTTATAAATGCATATATCGGCTTTGGCTCAATTTTTAAATTCTGGGGATTAAGAGACAAAACCGAAATCTGCGATAAATCACAATAGGCTACAAGGCCATCCTCGATCTTTTCTATTTTGCTTGCATTCTTTATTGCCAAATCTACTAAATCTTTTATTTTTACCCTCGAGCCGTCTGATAGACAAACTAGGCTTGAAGCGCTCAAACATTTTCCGCAGCCGTTTGGGCCCACTATTGCTGTAATGCCGGGCTCAAAATTTAATGTTGTTTTATCGAAAAAAGATTTAAACCCCACCAGTTCCAATTTTTTAAAATACATCTATTATCCTCCCTGTTGAATGATTAGTATAAATTCGTATATCGGATTTCGGATTTAACTTATGCATGTGTATGTTGTTCCATCCAGGAATCGATTTTATCTTTTCGAAAGCGCCACTGGCCAACAAGTTTTATCGCAGGAATCTTATTATGTTTAAGCCAATCATAAATTGTGCGCCGGGTTACTTTTAAGTAACCGGCTAAATCCTCAATAGTCATTAATCCGCTATTCATAGTTTGCCTCTCAACCATTGCCAGTAGGGTCTGTCCCCGAAGGGGACTGACCCACGACAAAAAAAGTACTAAATGCAATATAAACCAAAAATTATTTTTGTCAAGGAAAATCTTTACATTCTTTAACGTAACTAGACAAATAAGATAATTATTGACAATAAATATGCAGATATTACAGGAAAAAAGGGGAAAAAAAGGGGGACGGGGGGCTGTC
>DCOU01000021.1 GCA_002322525.1 Candidatus Omnitrophica bacterium UBA1562
TTCCAAGATACTGTCAATAATGCAGAAACCCAAAATGCAGCCAATCACCAACTTCGCCTCTTGGTTATTTAAGACTGGTAAGTATTCAGAGATAGGCTGGTTTTCTAATGGCTTAAAGGGTTTTGGGTATAACCTTGGTAGGAATGCCGCAATTATGGTTCCAGGTGGGTTTATAAATTTGGGGGTTGATTCTTGGCAGGCGAAGTTACAAGAGAAAACTTTAACTCCCGCTCAAGGAGCGGCAAGTTTTATAGAAGGCGCTTTAATTGCTAAAATGGTATCTCTACCTTTTGCCAAAGGCGGCGCATCCTGGTTATTTAAGACTGGCGATTATGTCGGGCTAACCCGGAAGACTAACTTAGGGTATAACTTGGCTAGAAATGCAACGATTATGGGTCTAGGCGGGGGTATAAGTTTATTAGATGATTTATCCCATGGAAGGATAGAAACTCCCGGTCAAGGAGTGACAAGTGTCTTGAAGGGCATGGTACTTGCTAAATTAGCAACTATGGCTTTTGATGGATACGCTAAAGGGGTGATTGACAATATTGCCAAATATGGGCAGACAAAAACAGAATTGACAAGCCCTTTATTTGGATTGCAGAATTCAGGAATCAAGATTTCCGGCATGCAGCAGTTTACAATCGATGCAATTGAGGGCGCAATTAAATGGCCTTTGGTTACCGGTGTTATGGAAATAGCCACTCCTTTCTGGGATACTGGTTTCGGTGTAATAGAACATTTAATAGACCGGAGATTTGGTTACGAAGGACCTATCCTGGGATTTAATTTCACGGATCCGGATACCGGAGAACTCCTTATGGTTAAGGATCCGAAGACCGGGGAAGAAATACCTCTTTTCAGCTATTTTCGCGAGAAAAACCCCGAACTTGATCCGCTTACCGGGAAACTTGCATATCCTGACAATTATGTTCTTCCTTCTTGGTCCTCACCTTTTAGCGGAGAGTTTCTTTATACGGTAGCCCAAAACATGGTTCAGGCTCCGGCAACCGGCATTTGGTTGTCACCCTTAATTAAGGTATTGTCACGTGCCCCCGAAACTAAAATAATTGAAGGGCTGGGTAAAGTCGAGAGGATTACTTCTATTCCAGCCAGATGGATGGATAGACTTTTTGCTAGATCAAGCCTTGCTATGGAAGTGCGTTCTTTAGTTGGCGTAGCAGGACGAGTTACCTTTTATGAAAGAGCATTTTATTCTCTGGAAAGAGTGGGTTTATATACAGATATCGTAGCTAGTAAATTATCTGGTAAAGATCCAATTGTTAATGGTAATGTGGATATGTTAATAAATGGAAGGCAGATAAGTGGCGCTACTTTTGACAGTGTCCTCAAAAATTACCCAGGGTTTACGAATGATACGGGTCTTTTATCCAAAGGTAATATGGGATGGGTAGCTTTGTTTTTGATAGGCAGCACCCAATACAAGACCAGGGCAGAATATAATGATTTAGTTAATGGTAGACGCTTTAGCGTTGGCGATAATATAGAACTTACAGATGGTGGCAAGGCAACAGTTGGTGGCCTCAGAGATAATGGGCAGATTGACTGGGTTACAATTGGTAATATTCGTTATGCTGCAGCTTATAGGGATGGCGTTTTAGTAGGGTTTAAACAAGCTGCGGGTCCGGTTGGCTTTGATGCAGGCATGGCTGGTCCCGGATTAACGGAAGCCCCCCGCGTTTCTTCTGCTTCAGACCTTACTCATTATGGGATAACAGAATTAAGGTATGAGGGTGATAAAATAGACGGACTTAATAGGGGTGCTGCCAAGCCAGGGGAGATTTATCTTGCTGAAACCGCGTCTCCCACTGTAAGATTGCATGAAACTACAGAGGCGTTAGCTTTAAAGGCTGGATATACTCTAGAGCAAGCGCATATACTCGCTCTGGGAGCTGAAGCACAGGCAGCCGGGCTCAGCCCAGAAAGACAGGCTGAGCTTTCTGTAGAAGCATTTAATCTTTCTCATAGACTTGGTGATGGAGAAGCAGGAATGGCTGCTGCCACGGATTTTGTTCGCAACAGTCCATTGGTTATAGATTCTTTAAATAGTGGATTGGGAAGAGATTGGCAACCTTTAGGTGAGATTGTCCCCCGCACAGATTTATTAGGCGGGCTCCTTCCGGATTTATCCAGAAATTTTGGTTTTGAGAATGGTATTAGAAGGGATGATTTAGAATCTGTAAATGAAGGTCTCCCAAATCCTGATTCAACAATTGCTATTATTGCTGGTGTTGGTCCGAGTAATGCTGCTAAATTTAACTCAGGGCGTGATTATATTACAATACCCGGGGCCAAGATAAACGGGAATAACCTTGAAGTTGATGGCAGGATAGTTGGTGTGCGTGATGGAAATGGTACATGGAGAACTCCAGATGGGGGAGCACTTGATTTTAGTTCTATACCCGGAGCAGAAAGAACCTTTTATCCGGCCCCCGGGGCCACAAGTAGTGATTCAAGAGCAGTAAGCCTCGATTTAAGATCAGAAGCAGAAATAATAAGAGGTTTAGGTGGTAGAATTCCAGAATTAATTAGTAGTGATGGCAATCTACCTCCTACCCTTAGAAATTATCCACAATTACTAGATAAGTTAGTTGAGGGGGCAGAAATACACAGTAATAACGGAGCAGGTAGTCAAGTAACATTAGAAGCGCCAACGGGTAGTGGTAAAACAGGTCCTGCTACTGCTATTTTGCATACAGCTAGTGAGTTACAGGGTAAAGATTTTCTATATGTTGCTGAAGAAGGATTAGTAGGGGAAACTACAAGAACAGATGGTAATGCTACTAGATTAGCAAAAGGCCTAGGTAGTTTAACGCCCATCCAGGGTATTACTCCGATAGAACTTGCAAGTCAAGTAGGGAATGCTATTCTTGGTAGGGAAAATAGTCTACCTCGTGATGGCAATGTTTTATTTGATGAAGCGCATCAAGTTAGACACCCTGTTCTTTATACTGACTCTGCTTTAAAGGTTGAAAATTCAGGAGAGGCGGCGATAAGACGGGGAGTGGAAAGACAAGATGAGTTGTTGAGAGAGACAGATTCACCAGATAGCCCAAGCGTTGTTCCTTTAACAGAGGCTGGCTTTGTAATAGAGGGAGTATTTAGAGCCAGCGAAAAAGCATTAGTGAGATTCGCACAAAATGAAGGGATTCCTTTAGAGGTATTAAAAGGTGGCAGGGAAGCATTTGATCGTTTGCCTTTAAAACAACAGGCAGAATATGCAGAAAAAATAGCCTTATTTCAGGCAGCTGTAGATGGATTAGGTGGTTCAGGGAGAACTTATGTTCCGTTATCTGTGACTGGTGAACAGCTAACGGTAAGATTGGTTGATAGGACTTCAGGTGCTGCAGATCCACTCGTCCTTTCTAATCCCTATGAGAGATCAGCTGGAGAAATAAATGCCATAAGAAATGCGCAGGAAGCAGGTAGAACTATTAGCGAAGATGTACGTGCTCCGATAGGAGAAGCTTCTTTAAGCGTAGGGCCTAATTTGGTTAGCAGAGTATTAAAGTCTATAGGGAATAATGTATGGGAAGGTACCGCTAGTGGTTCTGCGGAATTTGAAGCTCGTAGGATAGTAGAATCAGGTTCTACAATTCTAAAAGCAGGCGGAAGTGAAGTATTGAGTATTGAGCCTAATTCAGAAAATACAACATTCTTTAAAGGTTCGCCTGCTGAGCCATTAACAGAAGCATTAGCACAAATTAAGCCCGGAGAAAAAATTGTTATAGCTGATGTTAGGGGTAAAGATGGTGATCCAAACGATATAGTTCCTGTTTTATCCGAAGCAGGAGCAGATAGGATTATTTTAGATGCTGATGGTGCAGATAAATTTATACCATTAGGGCAAAAAGACTTAGATAAAGGGATAAAAAGAGAAGGTAATTTACATCAAGTTTTGGAAAAACCCGATGGAATTAATGAATCTTCTAATTCAGTAGTTTGCTACATGTCTGAGATACGCGGCATAGGGAGTGATATACAATCAGTGCCCGATAGACTAATAATTCTGGTTGATGGAAAAGATCCGTTTCAGGTGATTCATAGATTTAGGAATTTACAGGGAGATGCCCCGGTTGAATTCTGGGTATTTGGTCAAGATAAAGCAGGTAGCGCAACTGCCGAAGATATAATTGCTTTAAAAGATAGATTTGATTCTACTGGGGATTCGCTAAGAAGGGTGAATAAATTAGATTCATTGAGTAACCAGATATATCAAGTGGGGTCAGAGTTTTTGATTGAAATGATGTATAGGTTTGCTCAAGATAACCCTGGGCTTAGAGAAACGTTATTATCTGCAATTAAGAATTATCAACTATCGGTATTTCGAGATGTTCAGCTTAGAAGATTCTTTGAAGGTGGCACCCTATCAGCCGAAGCTATCCAGCAACAAATCACTAGTTCAATACGTAGCTTAGAAGGTTTATTGTCTAGGGAAGGTTCAATATATAAGGATATGCCAGAGGCTGGTAAGAGTTTCATTGATAGTTGGTTCTTAAACAGGACTAATCTTGTTGATGGCGTTACTTTAGGTGAAGGGATACCTTTAAGTGAATTAAAACCTTTAAGAGATATTAGCGATCCCGTTGTTATGGATAAACAGTTAAGAGAAAATCCCAATTCTTTTGTACCATTAGATCGTGTGTTTGATCCTATAACATTGGCCATTACTATATCTCGCACTACCTCGATATCTAAAGATTTACCCACATATACTTCAGGAGCAAGTTTTAGTCCTAAGCAAGCAGTGGCTTTGAGCGCTACAGAAAGTGGACGTCAAACCGTTATTGAAGGTGCTCCAAGAAACATTGAACAACTAAGAGCAGCTCATCCTGAGCTTGGAGCTAAATTAGATAGCCTGCCCAGCCTATTACCAACTGCTATTGTCCCAGGTTCTAGCCAATTTTCTAATAACGGCGCATTTGGCATTATGTTTAATGATCTATTACATACTAGCCCGGCAGAAGCGCAAGCTATGAATAATGCTGTGACCAGTTTAAATATTAACCTACCCGAAACAGAGAGAGTTCCTCAATTACCTGTTGGACAACCCGCCACTCCAGATCAAGCTTTTGATTTAGCCCTGGCCCTCGCTAATTCTGGTGTTGTTAATATACCAAGATATGATAGACAAGGGTTGAATCTTTTAATGGCTTTAGGTCAGATGATTGAACCATTTGTAAGTGTAGCTGTAGCCAATAATGAAGTATTACCCCAGATTCCGGTTGGAGAACTTAGAGATGCTCAAGATAGCGGTGATATTTTAGCCATAACAGATTTAGTTTTAGCCAAAGCTGAAGTTACTCATCCGGAGCAGGTAAAAGCGGTAAGGCCTTTAGTAGAGAAAGTTAGAGAGCCTTATAGAAGGATGATGCAGCAAGCGATGCAAGATAAGAGTCAAGACGAATTAAAGGTAAAAGCAACAGATTTGCCTTCTCGCCTTGAGCTTTCTGATGCAGCAGAGACTTTCGGCCAAGTTACTGATGCCGCCGGAAATGTAAAATGGAACGTAAGCCCAATGGAATTGGTTCCTTTGTTAGGCTTAACTACGCCTGAAGAAACAACTACTTTGGTAGTTGTATACAATGCCTTAATGGATGAATTACATTTATTTGAGCATACAACTGTTTCATTAATGGAAATGTTAGTTGTAGCTCAGGGGCAAAGCTCTTTGTCCGGCTTAGTTGCTAAGCGGGGCCGCGGCCTACCAGTAGGCGAAGCGGGTAAATTAGTTAGGCGTTTAAGTTGGGTTTCGGCAAGATTATCCGATTTAGAAAAGGCAAGAGGTCAACAGCAGTGGCAGTGGCAACCGGGAAGAAATATGCCTATTCCGGAAGAAGTAGTTACGCAATTTGCTCAATCTCAAAAAATAGATAATGGTCAGGCAAGAAAGCAATTGAAGGCACTCGATAAAGAAATTAAGGAATTGGGAAAATTAGGTTTTCAAGCTAATTCTCAAGTTGTTAGCGCCGATGATTTGAAAAAAGTTGGCCAAGTCGTTGCTGGCAAATTCCCACGCCAAGGCGTAACTGCAGATGAACTTACACAACAATCCGTGCTTATGGCTGTCAACGCAAGAAGAGATGTACTTAAGCAGGGAATTCAGCAGTATAGTCAATCTATAGATAAAACTATTAGAGCCTTAGAGACGTTAGAAGTTAGTCAAGGAGAGGAATCAGCCCTAGAATTGGCTGCAGCGAGGAAGCAAGAACTTGAAGCCGAAAGGCAAAAGCTTGCTTCAATAGATTCCCTACCCCTTATTGACCAATATGAAAAGGCTATTGCTCGTTATTATCCTACACAAGAAGAGCTGGCAAAAATAAATGCCCAATATGAATATATCAAATCAGCTCAGAAAATGGCCAGGCGGCATCATCTTCCTGCTAATCTAAAGATAACCACTATACAAGAGGCAGAGGATGTTTTCAGGCAAGTTAGTGAAATTAGGGTTGACCGGGAAGGCGCAAAAGTTAGCGAAAAAGCTGTTCGGGCTGCGGCGCAGACCG
>DCOU01000070.1 GCA_002322525.1 Candidatus Omnitrophica bacterium UBA1562
TGGCACGCAACAAAGTCGTGTTTTGGGTAAGAATAACGTAACTATTTGAGGGCTAAACCGTTAGTTTTTGTCCTGGTACAGGAAAGTATAAGACCCTTCCTTTAAAGGTTTAGGAAGGTCTATCCCTTCTGGATAAAACACTTTCCTATACCACTGCGCCACTGCGAAAATCGCTTAAAGTTATCTGCCTGAGGCGATTTTCTTGATTTTAGACAGACGGACATGCTATTTATCGCCTCTCAATTTCTCAGGATGGTGCTTAACAACCTCGGCCTGAACCATGTAAATCACGTCTTCAGCGATATTCGTAGTATGGTCACATATGCGTTCCAAGAAACGCGCTATGAGTAATAACTGAACAGCCCTTGGCGCAGTGGAGCCATCTTTCACCATATAGTCTTCGATAAGCTCTTTCTGGATTGCATCTCTTAACTGGTCAGCTTGAGGGTCAGACAAAAGAACTTTCTTGGCCAATTCAATATCGCCTTTTACAAAGGCATCTATGGCCATCTTAACCATATTTTGAGCGATTGCTGTTAGTTTAGGTATATCAATCAATGGCTTTAAAAAAGGTTTATCCACTATCTCAAGCGTACGCTGTGCTATATCTACCGCAATATCCGCTATCCTTTCCAGTTCAGCATTTATCTTCATGCCGGTTGTGATAAAACGGAGATCGGAAGCCAACGGTTGATAGCGCGCTATTAAATCAATACACTTTTCATCTACGGCTAATTCCAACTTATCAATATTAGTATCATTATCTATAACACTCTTCGCCATCTCTTCATCCCGATTCTTCAGCGCTTCGATAGATTTATAGATGGCTTCCTCTGCTAAAGCGCCCATCCTCAAGATATCTTTATTCAATTCTTTTAGTTCTTGATCAACATGTCTTTCCATTTTAAACCTCCAATTTTTTATCCATATCTTCCGGTAATATAATCTTCTGTGCGCTTATCACGTGGCGCAGTGAATATTTCCTCGGTCCTACCAAATTCTATCAATTCGCCTAAAAGCATAAATCCAGTATCATCAGAAACACGCGCTGCCTGTTGCATACTATGAGTGACTATTATTATAGTATATTTGTTCTTCAGTTCACGCATTAATTCTTCGACTCTTGCGGTCGCCTGTGGGTCTAAGGCAGAACAGGGCTCATCCATTAACAATACATCGGGTTTAACAGCAATAAGCCTGGCAATACAAAGCCTCTGCTTTTGTTCCAATGATAATCTCAAGGCCGGTTCATTTAGTTCATCTTTTAATTCATCCCACAAAAGAACCCCCCTTAGGCTTGCCTCAACAATTTCATCCAATTTATCTCTGGTTATGCCTTCCGCATGAATCTTCTCTCCGAAAACGATATTTTCATATATTGATAACGGAAACGGATTGGGCCTCTGGAATACCATTCCCACATTTTTACGCAAGGCTACTAAATCTGTATGAGAATTTAGAATATTCGTATCGTCAATTAAAACCTCCCCATCCGTACGCACACCTTCAATTAAATCATTCATGCGGTTGAAGACTCTGAGCATTGTAGATTTACCGCACCCTGAAGGCCCGATTATGGCACTAATCCTATTTGCCTCAAAAGATGAATTTATATTCTTCAGCGCTTGGAAAGTGCCGTACCAAAGGTTCAGATTTTTAGTTATTATCTTCTGCCTCATCCGAATTTCCCTCTTATATAACCATCAGTTCGTTTATCTTGAGGCGCGGTAAAAATCTTATCTGTCTTATCCAGCTCAATAAGCTCGCCGCCCAAAAAGAAAGCTGTCCTATCACCAACCCTAGCTGCTTGCTTTACGTTATTAGTCACCAAGACTATTGTGTATTTTTGTTTTAGTTTAACCATAGCGTCTTCTACTTTCGCGGTAGAGATTGGATCAAGACCCGAACAAGGCTCATCAAACAAAATTACTTCCGGTTCAACAGCAAGAGTTCTAGCTATGCATAAGCGCTGTTGTTGGCCTCCAGATAACTTAAAGGCTGACTCGTTTAGCCTGTCTTTTACCTCTTCCCAAAGATAGGCTTCTTTTAACGACTCTTCTACTCTATCTTGCAATATCTTCTTAGTTTTCCTGCCATGCATTCTTACACCATAAGCCACATTATCAAAGACAGATAGCGGTAGCGGTAGCGGTAATGCAAATACCATACCTACTCTCTTACGCAATAATTCCGTATCAATATTTTTGATATCCTTTCTTTCAAGCTTTACTACTCCACTCATTCTAAAATTCTGGTTAAGATCATTCAAACGATTAAGCATTCTTAAGAATGTTGTTTTACCGCTATTTGAAGGCCCTATCACGCTCAAAATTTCATTAGCCTGGATTTCCATGCTTACCTGTTTTAAGGCGTGCACAGGACCAAACCAAATATTAAGGTCTTTTATATCGAACTTTACCATTTCTTTTTCTTTCTAAACTTATATCGTATTATTATTGCCACTAAGTTCATAAATAAAACGAGCGCTAACAAAACAAACGCAGTCCCATACCTTATTTTCTCATCAACGTTAGGCACCTGCGTTGAGATGACATAAAGATGATACGGCAGTGCCATTGCCTGATCAAAAATAGAATCAGGTAGCCGAGGCAAGTAAAAAGCTGCCACGGTAAAAAGAATCGGCGCTGTTTCTCCTGCTGCCCTACCTAAACCTAAAATAGTTCCTGTTAATATGCCGGGTATGGCATTAGGAATAACAATGTGCCTTATGGTCTGCCATTTGCTTGCCCCTAAAGATAAACTTACCTCGCGAAAAGATTGTGGAACGCTTTCTAAGGCTTCTCGTGAAGTAGTAATAATTACAGGAAGAATCATAATCCCAAGAGTAAGTGAGCCAGAAAGAATTGAGGCGCCGAATTTCAAAAATACGACAAAAAGAACCAGACCAAAAAGCCCATAAACTACCGAAGGTACACCTGCCAGATTAACAATTGCTAATTTTATAAGCCGGGTAAGCAGGTTATCTTTTGAATATTCGCTTAAATATATGGCTGAAAGAAGCCCTATCGGCAAAGCAAAGATAATAGCTCCTGTAACTAAATATATTGTTCCTACAATTGCCGGGAATATGCCACCTGCGCGCATCCCCTGTCGCGGTATATCCGAAAGAAACTGCCAGTTAATCGCAGGCAGCCCTTTTTGAATAATAATGGCAACGATTAAGCCTACCGGTATCACTATTAAAAGTGTCGCCAGGAATAAAAAAAAGAATGCAATATTTTGTGTCCGATATGGATTTTTCATTGCTGTCTTTTGTGCAGAAATAAATCTGCAGTTACATTAATTGCAAAGCTAATAACAAACAAAACTATGCCAATAGCAAATAAAGCAAAATAGTGTTCACTGCCTACTACCGCCTCTCCCATTTCAGCGGCAATGGTAGCGGTTAAAGTTCTGACTGGCGCCAAGATGCTATTTGGTATGACCGCAGCGTTACCAGTAATCATCATTACTGCCATCGTCTCACCGATTACTCGGCCAATTCCAAGCATAACCGCTGCAAGTATGCCGCTCGATGCTGCCGGAAGCATCACTCGCCATATCGTCTGCCAGTGCGTCGCCCCTAGCGCAAGAGCGCCTTCCTTATATGTTTTTGGGACTGAATAAAGCGCATCTTCGGCAATTGAAACTATTGTCGGCATAGCCATAAACGCCAACATTATTGAACCGGATAAAGCGGTTAAGCCGGTTGGTAAATGAAAAACTGTCTTTACTAAAGGCACGAGAGTTACCATGCCAATAAATCCTAAGACAACGCTTGGAATAGCTGCCAATAATTCTATCCCTGCCTTAAGGGTTTCTTTGATTTTTAAAGGGGCTATCTCAGCAATATAAATAGCGCAACCTACTCCGATGGGAATAGAAATTATAGCTGCTCCTATAGTAACTAACAAAGAACCAAGAATTAAAGGCAGTATTCCTAATTGCGCTGGTTCTGAGATAGGATACCAGCTCTTACCAAAGAGAAACTTAAAAGGGCTTACAGTCTTAAACAGCGTAAGTCCTTCTTTTAGCAAGAATAAGAAAATCAGCGCTACAAAGAATATCGAAGCTAAACCACAAATCAATATTAGTTTTTCAATAATAAGCTCTTTAAGTTTACGCATAAATCTTATTTGTTAATTGGCACAAAATCGGTTGCCAGAACAATATCCTGACCTTCTTTCGAAAGCGTAAAATCAATAAATTTCTTTACCAGGCCTTCTGGCGCACCATTGGTATAGAGAAATAACGGCCTTGAAATCGGATACTTACCGTTTATAACATTCTCTATTGTGGGTGCTTCGTATTCCGATTTCTCATCTTTAGCTATAGACAATGGTTTTTGCTTTTTGGATATATAACCCATCCCATAATATCCAACAGCGGCAGAATTTCCAGCCACTTCATCAGCTATTGCCTGAGAAGATGAGAGCATTAATGCACTTGGCGCGAACTCTTCTTTGCTGTTAGGATCGTTCTTTCTTAATACATGCTCCTTAAAGTAAACGTGGGTTCCGGAATTGACCTCGCGCGAGAGCAGAACGATCTTCTCATCCTTTCCCCCCAATTCTTTCCAGTTAGTAATTCTTCCGGTAAAAATCGCTGCCAGCTGATCTATGGCAAGCGAACTTACTGGATTATTCGGATTTACTACAACCGCAAGGCCATCTAACGCCACTTCTATTTCATTAGGGTTTATACCTTTTTGCTTGGCAAGAGCTATCTCTTTTTCTTTGATGTTCCTTGAGCTCATAGCAATATCGCAGGTACCGCTTATTAGACTTGATAGCCCTGTGCCTGAACCCCCGCCTGTAACTGCAACAAAATCAGTAGGATTCTTCTCCATGTATTTCTCAGCCCAAGCCTGGCCTAAATTAACCATGGTATCTGAACCCTTGACCTGTATTGAATTTTTATCTTTCGCGGCAAATACGGAAGTTGCGAACGCAACCGCTATTAGAGCGAATAACCATCTCTTAAACATGCCTTCCTCCTAGTGTAGGGACACACACCAATCCATCCTATAGGATTGGGTGCTATTTTTTTTATAATATACTTTACCTATATTATATCTATGTGAAACCAATGTAAAATCTAAGCGAATTAAGGGGACGGTTCTAATTTTCTCCCTTTTCTTCCAATAAAAACGCCTCGCTGAAATTCTATGGACATCATGCTTATCTTTTTGAATTAAGTATTGTGTCCCCGAAATTCTCTCCGGAATTCCTACCTTGCTAAAAAAATGCTTTCCAGAGAAAAATAACTATCGCAACTGCCGCCAGAATAGACAAGGCAATTAACCTATTTTTAGGCTCATAAATTAAGTCTTCCAACATAGGATAAATGAAAGGAAAAAATTCATATTCATGCTCTGTCTTCTGTGCCACTATATGAAATTGCTCTATGCCTTTCTCCAAGGCAACTTTTAGATTGTCTCTTATTTTGGTCATTACCTTAACAGCATTTCTGCGTCTCATCTCAAATTTGCCTGTACAGGTAAAGGTATTTAGTTCATCAATAATTGAATCAGCTTCTTTTACGGCAGACGCGATACCAGAATAATCATTATATAAATTATTGTATACAGAAATATAAATTCCAGTAACAGTATCCCCCCTGCTTAAAATATAATTCATTTTAGCCTCAGATTCTTGTAAGTTTAATTTATTGTTGCTCGAATTATTACATCCCAACATAAATATTACAAACAATATTATTCCATAAAACGAATTTCTGATTTTAATAAAATTTTTCATTTTATGCGCTTTCCATACAAATATTAATTATCTCCCCTCGGTTTAGATCAACGAACTATTCCAATAATTCTACCAAATACAATTCACGGCTGTAAGAAGAAAGATTTATAGGCGTATAGGTCTCTATTCTTCGGGGGCGTTCCCTAAGATATCATGTTCAAGATGAGTAATTATTTACAAATCAAAGGATTACAAAGCAGATTTTTAGCAAGTGTGTCCCCTTCTGGGCCGACCCTGGACTTTACTACTGTTTATTGTAGACAGCGAGGATTCTGTCCGACCGGACGTCATCGATTTCTTGTCGGCGCGCTTGCTGAGAAACACGATAGCAAACACCATCTGCATCTACGATTCGTTCGCGGATAACTGAAAGCCTCATGCTGCCCGGCCGTTGGTATAGGATAATAGTACCAACTAGGATATTGTTGCGGTCCTCTATGCATCGGGAAAGGGTTATACGCTGGCCGTGGCGAAACACTGGCATCATCGCATCGCCCTTTATTTGAACCGGGTACTGGCAAATAAGACCTGCCGCAGGGCCGATATTCTTTGAAACTTGTCCTAATATTTTAGAGGGAGTAAAACGCCAGACAAGTATAAGGAACGCTACCGAGAAAACAACGATTATGACCAGAAATTTAAGGGTTTTTATCATTTCCAATCCTCAAAAATTTCCTGTTTAGAATTCCGAGAACCTTCGTTAAATATGGCTCCCCACCAAAAGGATCAACGAACTATCGTATTAATCTTACCAAATACAATTCACGGTTGCAAGAAGAAAGATCTATAGGCATCGCGCCTTGGGGCGCTTGCGTATCTCGCCTGCACTGTCAAGGGAATTTTAAAATTACC
>DCOU01000066.1 GCA_002322525.1 Candidatus Omnitrophica bacterium UBA1562
TTTTAGGCTTTTTCAGAGCTCTCTTTTTAAATGAGCAGATGACTTATGTCGTCCTTCGGACGACATAAGTCATAGCAACTTCGCTTCTCTTGTAACTTGCGTCTGCGAATTTAACCCCTGCAGCTACGAGTAGATTTCGAAGAAATCTACTCGTAGCTGCAGGGATAGTTCAGCCATACAACTTAGCTTCACTATCGTTCGCTAAGTTGTGGCTTCATTTATTTTACCGGTTTATCCGCCTTTTTAGGCCGAATTCCCGACTTTGGGCCTAAAGAGATGGTAAGAGAAATATGCTTGCCTTTGGGTGATAAATTGATAATGCAGGTCTCCTGTTCACGTTCAAAATTTAATAAACGCTCACCGTACTCTATGGCATTCAATAGATTCCAATTGTAAAGCGGCATTTGGTCCTTGTAAAAATTGACTACCTGCTCAACATCTGCTTTACCTTGATACCTTAATACCCCCACCCGTATGCCAGCGCTCTCAAAGGTATAAGAATCTTCGGCTAGGAATTTAAAACCTACCGGCGTGGGAATATCGCTAAATTTTAACATAGCCTGGGGTTCTAATGAAGACTCTTCTTTTGGCACAACATCTTTTCTTGAAACGCCTGCGCAACTGCATAATCCTATAACACTACAACCAAATAGCGCAATAACCAAAATATTATTTCTCATCGCACCCCCTTTTCTTTTAAAAATCTATTTACATCCTTATTAATGCTATCCATCTCTTTTTTATTTAAACCTGCTCCGGAAGCTATTTTAAATAAATCCTGCGGTTTAATGATGTCTTCGGGTAAATGACTATCTGTATTCAGGATTAATCTCGCGCCTATTTTTAAAGCCTTTTCTACCACATGCGCATTGGTATTGCGGTGCCCTTTGCGGCTGGTTATTTCTAAGAATACGCCTTTTTTTCTGGCTAATTTTACCTCTTCATCGCTAATCAGTCCGGGATGAGCCAGGATATCAATATCTGCTTTTAATGCCGCGAGGTTCGTTCCTTTAATTACAGGTTCAACCAAAGTCTCGCCGTGCCCAATAATAATTTTTATTCCTTTTGTCCTGGCGTACTTTGCTAAAGGCTTAAATTGTTCAGGTGGCAGATGAGTCAATTCTATGCCCGGGAGAACTTTTATTTTGGAATCTTTCGGCCAATGCCCAGTAAATTCTAAAATTGCCTTGACAACTAAGTCTATATTACTGTAGTCAGCGTGGTCAGTAATCGCGATTGTCCGATATCCTAAAGATAAATAGCGCACCGCTACTTCGGAAGGAAGCAATGCGCCATCGCTTAATAAGGAATGAGAATGTAAATTGTACATATCTTAAAAATGCGCCTGGGTGGATTCGAACCACCCGCCTAGGCCTTAGGAGAGCCCCGCTCTATCCAAAATGAGCTACAGGCGCATTGCTTTACTTGTATCCGCCGTGTCCTCTGCGCTTAGATTTGCGTAGCAAATCTGCAGAGGGCAGGCGCATAGTTTGGTTTATGGTTCATAGTTCAAAGTTCATAGTGATTAACAATGAACTATCAACCATGAACCATGAACTAATCAATATTTTATCAAAGAATAAACCGGGTATCCCTTTAATTTGCCTTTGCCTTTTAAGTCAGTAAGTTCGATTAAAAAAGCAATACCCGCAATCTTTCCCTGTAATTGCCTTACTAAATCCGTAACCGCCTTTACTGTTCCGCCCGTAGCCAAAAGGTCATCTACAATTAAAACCCTTTCACCCGGCTCAATAGCATCGCGATGCATTTCTAAGGTATCAGTGCCGTATTCTAACTCGTAGGTTGCGGAATTAGTTTTCCAGGGAAGCTTTCCAATTTTACGCACAGGCACAAATCCCGCGCCTAATCCGTATGCAACTGCGCCGCCCAATATAAATCCCCTGGCCTCAACTGCTGCTACTTTATCTATTTTTTTATTCTTATATTTTTCCACTAACCCATCTAAGGCGTGTTTAAATGCCTGGTTATCTTTTAGGAGAGTTGTTATATCTCTGAATAAAATCCCGGGTTTGGGAAAATCAGGGATATTCCTTATGTAATCTTTAAACCCCGGCTTTTTCTTTAGCATAAAATTCTCCCCTTATCTTCTTTTGCTATCAGGGACAGTCCCCTTCGGGGACAGCCCCTTCTTATATTTATTGAAGAAAGCTATCCGCCTGTTCATGGATAAATTTTCTTAATTTTCTTAATGCCTGTTCTTCTATCTGGCGCACCCTTTCCCGGGAAACTTTTAATTTATCAGCCACCTCAGCCAAAGTATGTGACCTGCCATCGGCTAAACCAAAACGCATATCTAAAACTGTCTTTTCCCGAGTGGTCATTATCTCTAATAGGCTGGCTATCCGCTCTTTATCAAAGAGGCGTTCAATCTCAGTATCAGGTGCTATAGCAGTTTCGTCCTGAACCAAATCCAGGATCTGACCTTCATCCTCAGCGCCTAAAGGCGCTTCCAGGGAGGATGTCTTAGTGGCCAGCCAAAAGTTAATCTGCTTCATTTTGGTTTTTGATATTTTCATTTTCTTGGCGATTTCTTCATCTGTGGGCGGACGCCTTAATCTCTGAGTAAGCCGCTCATTTGTTTTTTTCCACTTGCTGATAAGCTCATTCGTATAAACCGGCATACGAATTATTTTGCCCTGCTCAAATATTGCGCGTGTAATTGCCTGTCTTACCCACCAGGCAGCATAAGTAGAAAAACGGAATCCTTTTCGAGGATCGAATTTATCTACTGCCTTCATTAATCCGAGGTTGCCTTCCTCTATTAAGTCTAAGAACGGCGTACCCAGATGCATATACCTCTTGGCTATATTAATTACAAGGCGAAGGTTTGCGCGAATCATTGTTTTGCGCGCTTGTTCATCGCTTTTTTTAATTCTTTTGCTTAAAGTTATCTCTTCTTGGGGGGTTAATAAAGGTATATTTCTGATTTCCTTTAGGTAGGTTCTTAAGGCTTCCATGTTTTAGTTCTATAGTTCTATGGTTCTCAAGTTCGCAAGTTATATGTTCACTACTTACGAACCTACGAACATAAGAACACTACTATGTTAATTTT
>DCOU01000012.1 GCA_002322525.1 Candidatus Omnitrophica bacterium UBA1562
AGCGCCCCGCTTTCTTTTAATGCCGAAATGGCGTCATGAATTTTCGTACTGATAAGGCCTTCTTCTTTCCACTCATCAATAAACCTCTGGACCGCTTCGGGAGCGTATTCTCTTGGGGAGCGATAAGGCCGGATTTCGTTACCGGCGCACAACCTGTCTGCCACAAGCATAATCTGCAGGGACAAATTATTATTCAACAGCGGAGGGCTCTTATTATGGTGGTTACGGATAAGGTCGCTTACTTTTAACGGAATATCAAACATAGCCAGCCGCCTGAGCGCTTCAACTCCTAATGCCGCGTGTTTACCGGCAAATTCTATTTCATCTTTGCGCAGTTTCCTTGCCATTAGCATAAGCACCTCTATCCTGGAGGCATTCTTTCCTAAATCATGCAGGAGCCCGGCAATACGCAAATCAACTTCAGGCTCCTTAAGCGCGCGGCCAAGAATAACCGCGAGTTGAGATACATTATTGACGTGCCTGCGCTGGTAAGCAATGCGTGTAGGGTATAGCCCCAACAGCATCCACTCAGGCAGGCATGGTATGGAGATACGCGGAAGGCCAAATATAATCCAGAGCCCTGAAAGAGCGTAAAAGAACCGGTATAAAACAGAGCGATTCTCTTCTATAAACCAATCACCATAAAAAACCGGAATATTAACATATCTGCCTTGAGGGTCTGCGGCAATAGTTACGCCGCCCACCAGATTTTTCCGGCGGCTATTAAGGATAGCCGGCCCGATTTGAAAATACTTAAGCCCCAGGCGCCTGATTTCCCTGAGGTGCAGATTGGCGATGGTTGCGGTTAAGATAGTTTTATTAGGATGGGACTTCAGATAAATATCAAAATATAAATCCGGACGGTCTTGTGGATAGCCACGGCCCTTCATCCATCTGCGGTAAGCCAGCCAATCATTCCAGTAATTTTCTTGGGATAATAATTTCTCCCAACGCTTTAGTTGATATTCTCCGGGATTATCCGCCTGTATTCCGGAGGCATCTTCTTGTATCTGTTTATCTATGGCCAGATAGAGAAAATCCTGCGGGCCCTGAAATTCCCTGCCGGTTATCCTCTGGAATCCTGCCTGAAAACTTCTGCCATCCGGAGTTCGCAGCCATCCCTCAAAGAGGCTGTATTCAGGAAGCCGCGAATACGCTGCCGCCAGCATATAGCGGCGGACATCCTGAGGGAACATCTCTATAAATGCCTCCCTAAGCGTGGTAATTGTCTCTCCGGCAATCCCGCTTGCCTTAGCGTCACCTGTCTTGGTATGAGTAATCCACTGGCACCATTTTACTAAAACAGCCCTGCCGGTTTTGACTCTCAGTAACTTCAGGCGATAAATCCTGACCTTGCCGAATACAAAAGCCAATACTTTTTCCAGCCCAGAGAGCTGCCAATAGCTACTGCCTAAAAGAAGTTTGGCGTAATCCGCAGGCAGGCCTTTCTTGCCGCTACCGGATTGAACAGCAACTGTTTGGGTAAAGACCACCGAGATAATCTCTCCTTCTACCTCAGAGACCCAGGCCTGCGTAGGCCCGAGCAATGCCAAGGCATCATAAGGAATGGCTAAGTCTTCTATTCCGTTTGCCTTTGAGCCATTCAAATTACAGATATAGACTTTTTCTCTTTCTTCGCTATCGTGCAACATTATTGCTAATCTGTAAAGGCGAGTTATGCCTTTTGTCCTGGTAATCTTATAAGGGAATAAGTCAATTGCCCTGAATTGAGCAGGAAGAGCATTGGTATCCGGCTCTAAATTCGCTACTAAGCCGGCAAATATCTCTGGCGGGATGGAATCTTGATCAATAATGGATACTGAAATAATGCCCAGCAATTCATTAATCTGCGGATTTACTGCTTGAGCGCTGGCAAGCCGGTAGAACACCTTTTGGCAATCTTGGTACCTGCCAATAAGCCTGAAAGGTATGCCGGTATCCAGCAGGGGCCTGGCTTGTTTTACGGCATCTTCAAGCGCGGCATCAATAATAATCTCTCCTGAAGGATTGGGGTCAGAATTATTTTCCCTCACTATCATCGGCAAAAGGAGCCCTAAGCCTAACCCTAATCCGATAATCCCCAGCCACGCCGGCGGCGGAATATTAAGCAACTGGGAGAGATAGCCGCGGTTCCATACCCCTATTATCTCCATACCAGCCAAGAGCAGGCCGCTGCTAGTAAATTTGTCTTCTCTATCGATAGGAGGCTCAACCTTTGCTACTGAAGAGCTCGGGCGTTTCCCTCTCTGCTTTATCATTGCTAATAAGGCGGAAGCACGCCTCCTTTCTGCTAATGACCTATTTGGATTATTTGCTATGTGGTTAAGGGCGGTATTTATTGCTCCCATTCTACCTGTATAGCCCAAAGCAATAAGGGCCTCTTTCACGTTTGAGGCCTCACTGATTATTTGTTTGGCCCTTTCAAACAATCCTTGCGTTAAAGGAGAACCGTGTCTGATACGTGTCTTAAATGATTGATTGGGGTCATTAGCTATGCGCCTGACATAAAAACGTTTAAAACTTACAATAGCATTAAGCACTTCCCTAACCCTAACAAGCTCTTTTCTATAGCCCTCTTTGTATCTAAGCATATTACGTAATGCAGTATCCATCCCGGGATGGTAACCCGCAAATCCTAATCTTTGCGCTAGTGTATCCGCATCTATATTTTCTTCTCTAGCTCTTTTTATAGCCTGCATTATCTCTTTCTTAATAACTACAGTCATACCTTCTATATTTAATCTATGTTGTATGGTTACGGCTTCGGGAAGTTCAGAGTAAGCGCTCCATAGGCCGGGATCAGACTCCTGCACATACCATTGAAACGCTAACTCCAGGCCCCTCAGGTTTGAAAAACCTAAATATTTTGCCAAAGTAAGCTTATCGCTAGATAACTTCATTGCCTTCCAGGCTTCTGCTCTAAGTGCAGGGGTTAATCCGCCATTTTGCCAAAGACGGTGATGCCATGGAGGCCGGCGGTGCGGATAAGGATGCACTACCGGCCTAATAGCAGGAGCCTTACCGTAATATACCCAGTTATTGCTTGGTGCAGATATCGATCTGTCGTTAATTGCTTTAAGCGCTGCTTCTTTGCGATTATGTACCCCTAATTTACGGAATATCTTCGCGTTGATCCAGTTAATATTGCTTTCTGAATAATACATTCGCCTTGCTATGTCGGCATTTGTCCAACCCTTAACTATGAATGATAAAACCTTTAATTCTTTATCATCCAATAGAGGGGCAACTTGTGACAGGAGCACAACCGGCGGCGCGGCAGGGTCATTTTTAACCCCATCTCGCCTACCTCTCACCATCATCGGTAACAAGAGCCCCAGCCCTAACCCAATCGCCATCATCTCCAGCCGTGAACCCGGCATAGCTAAGGGCGTGATTAAGATTTCTGACATGAGAATCTGTATCATCTGCCAGAGAAGATAAACAAAAGATGCGAAAAGAATCAACCAGATAATACCTATGGCTACTGTCCATTTAACATAATACTGAACCATTTCTTTTCCGTCTTCAGGCCTATACCTATAGTTTATAGGCACGCCTCTCTCTGTTCCTTTGCGACTATGTCTTTCGCGCTCAACAGCCATACGCATCGTTTTTTCGGGATTACTGCACCATCTATAGAGCCTCGAACAGATAAACAATAAAAACATTGTAACTGCCAACAGAGCTACGCCAGCACAACAGGCCAGGATAAAATAACCGAATTCCGCCTGCTGTGTTAATAACAAATAAGGATTGAGGGTATGGCCGAACAAATCTGCAGCTGGAAACGCAACAGCGAACATACCAAGCCCAAAGTGAGCTGGCGATGCAACGGACTCTTTTGACGCTGATCTGTTTGCTGTTTTAAGATACCATATCCCTTCCGGCGAGTTTTTCTGGCCACAGATGCTAAATCCTAATGTCCGCACCCACTCCGAAGCAAAAGGAGGGGTATCTTGCCATAAGCCATCAGAAAGGAAAATTCCCCCCTCTGCAATTGGACGCAGCATCTCCCGGACAATATCATAAAATTTCGGCTGTTTCTCTACGCTTCTTAATCCTGCGCCTATGGCTGCATACATTAGGTCAAAAGGCCCGTATTTTTCTCCAAAGAGCCGCCCAAATTCCTTCACCCCCTCAGGGCTTCTTAAGTCTACGGCCACCACTATAATTTCCGCCTCGGGATATCTTTCTTTCACTCGTAATGCCGCAAGTTGCCTGCGGATAAAAAATGTTTCCTCTGGATTGACATTAGCCACAATAATCCTTGCGGCGGCCTTACCCATAAAAGATTCAATTCCCTCTAAAAATGCTATTGCCTCACCGGCGGTCCCTCCATGCAAACACACGGTGAAACGACGGCCTTCCGTAAACTGCGAGGCTTTCCATAAACGCCTTTTTTGCATGATGACGTATAGGGCAGGAGGAGCAGAAGAATGTTCCGCATACCTTCTTGCGAAAGTAACAGCATTATCTAATGGCAAATACCACCCTGCCTCCAAGCCCATTTTCTCAAATTGCTCTGCATCTACATTTACTGCCTCTACCGGCGCGGCGGCGGTGGAGACAGAGGGCGGCATGGCAGCGGTATCGCCTAACTCTAGCCTGTCATGAACATTTCGTATAGGCAACTCTTCTAAATCAATTGATAATTTCCCGCTATTAAGAGATAAACACACTTGACTGACCCTCGTAACCCTGAGCGGGTTCTGCCTTACTATAAATCTCTCTAACACAATGTAAAATCCTGTATTGCCAAATATTCCTAAGTCTACGTTATAACAAATACCTTCAGTTTGCATGTACGAATAAATCTCGCTTTTAAACACTTCTAAGTTCCCATAAGATGCAAATAAATCGCTAATTTCTTCTATTGATTTTTCATCCCATTGTCCTGTAGTTTTCTCTTGAACAGAATGTCTCCTTATATAATCAATTAACCTTTTTATTACCGATTCCGCGTCTTGCCGCATTAAAATAGTTTGACCAATCTCATTATTAAACGGTAACTTCTCTAACTCACTAAGAAAAATGGTTATCAGGTCTCTATGCACTTTTTGCCCAGGCCCTACGTAATACAATGCAGTTCTTTCATTTTCTGGAGTTATGCCGCCTTTTATTAATACACCTCTGGCTTTTTCAATAAAATTGTCACCTGTGGATAGCCTTGTACTAATAGGTGCTGGCGCGGTGGTGGCGGCCGGCGGCGCGGCGGATCCAGCTGCTGACGCGGCAGTAAATTCATCATGCGGTGCGACGGGCATCTTGCGGTAAAGATGTATTTCTGCCTGAGGATTATATGTCTCAGAGGATTCTTCAAATCCAAAAGCACCCATATCCAAATAAAAGTTCCGCCCGGTATACAAAATAAGCCAGGCTTCCGGGTCCATATTTTGGGCGAGTGTTCCTAACATTTCCTTTATCGCTTTATGGTCAGTAGTCCCAAACCAATAATAGTAGAATAATGTTACTCCTTTCAGATTGCTGGGATTTTTCAACCAACCCCTAAGGTCTGTATCTATTCTAGAAAGACGCTTCTCTTCATCTAGATCTACCCCTATATGCTTAAGCTCTTCTCCGATACTTGTGGATACCTCTGTTAATTCCTGGTCTATTTCAATCGAGATTACGCGCTTTGCTCCTAGAGCTAAGGCTACCCTGGCCGGCACATCCGTGCCTCCGCCTAAATCCGCCACCACATCATCAGGGCAGAGCCGAGCTAAGATAAAGGCCCGGGTAAGCACATCTACAGGCGTAGGCCGAAAGATTCTATCTTTACGTTCTTTGCTTAATAAAGGATAAGACGTCACTCTCCAGGAAACTTCTTCTATTGCATCTAACAACCTACGCTGTTCCTCAGTCAACACCCACTGCCGAGGCCGGCTGTTACGATCATCCATGTTTATCGCTCCTATTCCATCATCTGGCGGCGCGGCGGGGTCGGCTGGCAAAGCTAAAGAAGTACCCTCTACTTTCCTAAATACAACGGCTCCGGCTGCTTCTTTGGTAGGAGGAAGCTGATAAAGCGCGTAATCGGTTAATCCTAATTCTCTCATACTTGCTATAATCGCATCTAAATCTTCCTGTTCATTCTCTACAACTATAAAAACGCCACTTACTGGCAACAACTGGTCAACAACCCGCAATGCTTCATGCGACACTCTCTGGCCATCTGCACCGGCGTATGCTTTTAAATAATGCCAAAAATTGTACCAGACAACAGCCTCGGGGATAACAGGCCAGCCAGCCGCGGTAACTTCTTCCCGAATGAGTTGCGCTATATCGCCAACCGTGCCCCGTAGACGTAACTCGCATTCATACCGTTTTTCTATCATCTGTGTATCAATCAATAAGCGATGCGGGAAAGAATCTGGTATTACCCCTCCGTCAAATGGCCCGCTGCCGTGTTCGATTACAAGCGCATCATCCGATACGCCAAACTCTCTCAAAAGTAAACCCACGTTGTGCCTTTTTGTATCGGTAGGATTAGGATTTGCGCTTCGCGATTGCCATTGAGAGCAAACTGAAAAGGGGAAAGGTTTTAATGAATTAGTCGCTTCCTTGCGTGATGCGCCGGATGGCGCCGCGGCAGAATCAGCAATAGAGTGAACGCTATTGGCATTACAGTGACCAGTTATATTTAAAACCTCAATCTGTGCTTTTAGTTTCTCCAAATCTTCAATAAGGTCTTTTAAAGACGAGTCTTCCTTATTGTTCCAAGACGCAATAAATGTATCCACCGATTCCCTAATCGCGTCTGCATAATCCATACTATTAAGTATTCTGATAATTATCCGCGATACCGCACCAACCGTTTCTTTTTCGGGAACAGGTGTATACTTCCTTCTATTAAATCCTATGGTATCTAAATCGACTTGCTTTATTGTCCCTGCTCTAATACCGGTTAATGCAACCATAAAATTCGATGCATCAAAATCACTGCGTGCTAAGCCGTTATCGTAGAGCCAAATAAAACTATTAACCCAGGCAATAATTCCTTCTAATGTCTTTATAATACCTAAACCACTAAAATTTTTATCTCTAATAGCCTCGCCAATATCTTTATCTCCGAAAGGCTCTAATATCTGATAATGTATCCCTATATTTAAGCCTTTTGTATTTACATCGATAGTCCCGGCATCAAAGATTTTTACAATATTTGGATTACTGTGTTCAAAGAGGCCGGCTTCTCTCCATTCCTCTATGGCTCTGTCTAAAGCAGAAGCGAAACCAGCCTTTCCGGCTTCTTTAGCTTGCCAAGCTTGCCATACTTTTTCTACTTTAACTGCTACCTCTTTTCTATTATCTGCATCATATCCACTAAAGAGCCAATGCCGAGTTCCTCTTGCGCTTATTAATTCTCCAAGTTCAATATTTTTCTCTTTAAATGCTATTCTTAAATACTCCCAAGGTGAACTTTGCGGCTCACTAGTGTGGGAGTTAAGGCGCACAAGGAGAAAAATAAGTGCAAGGAAAGTAAAAAGCGCAACAACGATATGCGGCAGGAAAGTATTGAAATTGAGTTCAAAACCAGGGAAGGCCAAAGGCAGCGCAGCAATGGAAAACAGGGGTAGTTGGCTTGCCTTTTTGGGCGGGCTGCGGATACCTGTTTCACCCCTACCTCTACCGGTGGGCTTATGCTCAGATACCTTCCAGTCCTTTGGCATTTCTTCAATAAGGATATAGTTAAAGTCCTTCTTGAGACCAAGGATTGTCATTACCTCTGTCTGCAATTTAGGATTACGAGAAATTACCAGGATATCCAATTCTCCTTGCTGGAAACGCTCAAGCAACAAAGGCCTATTCCTTGGGCCCAACCCGCGTCTTATTGGGGCTAACTCAGCGCTATCTGGATCCAGCTTAAATGTAGTTCCTATTCTTTCCGGCTGCGGGAGCCTTTTACAAATGGCCTCTGCAAAATTAGCCAAATTAAGCGCAATCACAAACGGCCCTGACTCATATTCCTTAAGTAAATCTAACAGCCTGATTATCTTGTGAATCTTGCCGTGTTCAATATTGTGTTCAACAAGCCAAGCCAGCGCCGGCATAATGCCGCTTTTCTCCATGAGCCCCAGCAATTCTCTATCGGACTGATTTCCGCCCTTCTTATTATCCAGATAGGCCTTGAGTACCCGTGGACCATTGTTTTTAAACTTTTTTACTACCTCAAGCATCTTTCTTAATACGGCTTCCTGGCAACTTGTCCATCCGGCAACGCGCCGCAACTCCTTTGTTTCCTCGCTAAACGCTGGTAAAGTGCGGGCTAACGTAAACGCCTCATTTACCAAGCGCCTGATGATATTCAACCTATCCTGGTTTAAGTTAGAAAGGTTTTTAAATATTAATAATGCCTCGGGAATGCCGGGCTCATCAGTCAAGCTTGGATGGCGTTCTAAAACCCTCAATAGCTCTGTAAAGGCCTCTTCTAAATCACGCAGGGCTTTATCAAGCAGCTGCCTTGAAACACCCCTTATGTTTACTAAGTATTCTATCGCTACTAAATCTTCATCAACTCCTACCGCAGGCTGGTAAGGTTTGCCGTAAACCGCTGCCATCCCCA
>DCOU01000047.1 GCA_002322525.1 Candidatus Omnitrophica bacterium UBA1562
GTGAAATTTATCTCATAGCCAACTTTGTCCTTGCTTCTGTCCATCCAGGCATCAGGCACATGGGGCAGGACTTCGCGTTTGAAATAATCTTCAACATTATCAGTAAGCGGCACATTTTCGCAGTCACGCAGTTCTGAATCCGACTCCGGATTGCCGTCTTTATCCAAACAAATATCAGCGGCCTCGTCACGCTCACTGAGAGCGTCAAGAATGGCTTTCATAACCGGGGCCTTAACCTTAAGCCCCTCCATATCCATTGTCTTCTCGATTGCCTCAATAAATTTCTCCCTGTTCTTGTAAACTTTGGAACCCCCTAATTTGTAAAACGCGTCTTTAATCTGTTTCTGTAGTTTTTCACCTTCCTCAATTTCCTTTAATCCTTCTTTGCCTTTCTTCTTGGATTTAGCCAGATTAATAAATCCTGGCTGCTCATCAAGCCGCTCAATCCGTTCCTTTGAAGCCTGAAAATTAAGCCGAAGCGGCCTTTCTACTGTTACGCGCGTATAGCCGAAATACTCATTCTTGAAGATCTTGCAGTATTCGTTTTCTTTAAAGGCGCCATAAATCTTCGTAATCTCAGCAGTATGTTCATCGCTAATCTCGTTTCGTTTGTTGCCGAGGCTGCGCGCCATCTTCTGAAAAAATTCGGCGGCATTAATAAGCTGAATTTTACCCTTGCGCTCCTTTTCTTTGCGGTTAGTAACAATCCAAACATATGTGGAGATACCGGTGTTATAAAAGAGTTGGTCCGGAAGAGCAATAATCGCCTCAAGCATATCGTTCTCAATAATCCATTTTCTTATTTCGCTCTCACCGCTTCCGGCCCCCCCTGAGAAAAGGGGTGAACCGTTAAAAACGATGCCGATTCGCGTGCCGCCGTCTTCCGGCTTCATCTTAGAAATCATATGCTGCAAAAACATAAATGAGCCATCGCTTATACGCGGAAGCCCCGCTCCGAATCGGCCGGAAAAACCTAACTGTTCGTATTCTTTGGTAATCTCTTCTTCTATCTTTTTCCACTCCACGCCAAATGGCGGATTACTCAGCATATAATCAAACTTCTCTTCCTTTAGCCCATCCTGAGTGAATGAATTGCCGAATTTAATGTGCTCCGTATTTTGCCCTTTAATGAGCATATCTGAATTGCATACCGCGTATGTTTCCGGATTGATTTCCTGACCGAACACTCGCAAGGAAGCATCCGGGTTAAGTTCTCTTAAATAATCCTCGGATACCGAAAGCATACCTCCGATTCCACACGCAGGGTCATAAAGGGTCTTCACAATCCCTTTTTTAGCCAATATTTCTTTGTCATTTAAGAATAAAAGGTTAACCATCAGGCGGATAACTTCCCTGGGGGTAAAATGCTCTCCGGCTGTTTCATTGGATATTTCAGCAAATTTTCTAATAAGCTCCTCAAAAATATAGCCCATTTCAATGTTAAGGACCTTATCAGGATGTAAATCAATCTCAGCAAACCGCTTGACTACCTTATAGAGTAGATTAGATTTATCAAGGCGTTCAATGTGGTCTTCAAAGTTAAAGTGCTCTAAGATACTGCGCGCGTTCTTGGAAAATCCGTTAATGTAATTGCGTAGATTCGCGGCGATATCATTGGGGTCGGCAGCAAGCTTCTGAAAATCATATTTACTTTTATTGAAAAAGGTAAGCTTGGCCTTCTTCTTGAGCACTGTTTCAGCCGCATCAGGTGAAAGCCTTTTGATTTGCGGAAGATAGGCAAAAACAGCTTCTTTTGTCGGCTCAAGCACGCAGTCCAGCCGACGCAAGACTGTAAGCGGCAAAATCACCCGGCCGTATTCTGACTGCTTGTAGTCACCGCGAAGCAGATCCGCAATACTCCAGATAAAATTTGCGTTTTCTTTAAAATTGATTGTCACTCGAGATCTCCTTTATGTCCCTGCTTCCCTGTAGCCACATCGTCCTATTGATAGCCCCGCCAGCTAAACTATTATTGCGATTCTTCATCCTCGCAGGGCGGGTACTGGAGCGGCGCCTTGCCAATGCTTTCTAATATTACCGGCTTTAAATCCCATTTTTCTGCTTGCTTGATTTCCTTTAATTCCACAGCAAAATGCCAGCAATCGCCGTAATCAAAAAGAAAATGCATCTTATCGCCCGAGTTCTTAAAAACCTGCGAAATCTTTGTGTTTTTGACGCCTTTGGCCCAAGACCTTGAGCGTTCCTCGCCGAGGTCCACAAACAGCTCATAGATCTTCTTTGAGTCGTGGTATTTTTGAAAGTTATCATAAAAGCCGAAACAATGGTCAAATTGAAAACCAAAGGAATTAACAATAACCTTGGCGAAGTTATACAGGCTTTTTGTTCCGGCAATCTGAATCTTACGCAAAACCTTATCCTTAAAATCTCCTACGCCGCCGGTTCCCCAAATCCAAATGTCAAAGATATAATACTTAAGCCCACACTGCTGTCTTGGCAACACGACTGTGTGCTTTTGCGGACTGCCCATATTGTCTGAGAGCTTTAACAATCTCTCAATTCTGCCACTTAATTTATCCCATTTATCCTGGTTGCGCTCAGATTCTTCATCATTAGCACAATGGGCAACATAACCGGCAAGGTCATCCAGCTCATCAAACAGAAACTCGAGCCGAAACTTACCGCCTTCTTTAATTGCTTTTTCAAGGTTTTTGTCAGCATCAGCTCCATAAAGACAGGCCTCATGTAAAAGCTCTAATTCATTCCTATCTACCAGAAATGCTATTTTGCGGATCGGCTCACCCATATCCTCGTATTTTCTCCCCTTTACCTGTTATGTTAGGCTGTACGTAAATTTAGAATCTAAATTTACGGGTTTGAGTCCTTTGAGCCCATTAGTCGGATTTATACAAATCGCGCCAGGTTATGCGCCATTTTACCTATTTATGAGCCATAAAATATGCGCCATTTTATGCGCCACATTTCAACATTATGCGCCATATGCTTAAGCGCTATATTTTGTTCCCTTACCAATACCCTTTGCCTTTACTTGTCCCGATTCAACAAGTCCACGCAAATCACGCAATGCGGTACGCCGAGATACCTTATTAATAGCCTGGTACAGTTCGTTCGTAATAACTCTCTTCTCATTCACCATCAACCGCAACGCTTCAATCTGCCGGTCATTCAATCCTAATTGCCTCAAATCTGTCTGCCGGTGTTGGGGGATACTTGGCGCAAGATCCAAGATATTATCCCCTGGGCCGTAAAATTTCACCGCAAAGAAATCCCCCTCTTCCGAGAACTCCGGAGCAGGAAGGCCGTGTTCTTTCATGAATTTCTTCATCTTTCCTATTCCCGTGCCAAAACGCTCCATATCCATGGTTTCATGAAAAATTGCACAAATAGACTCATTACGGGTCGCGTGATGCCCTTCCAGCTTTTTTATATTAAGGCCCGGTAAAAGCCCTCCGGGATTGCGTACTTCTACTCGATCATCAAATATCGAAACCATTATAGGCGCGCCTCTGCGGTTATAATCTCGATGAGCAATAGCATTGATAACGGCTTCACGAATCGCTTCGAAGGGATATTCGGGAATATCGACACGCTTGAACTCAACGATTTTATTTGCCAATCGCGTATTGCGTTTGAAGAAGGATTCGACGTCTCCCAACATTTTATAGATATGTCCTTTTATCTCCTGCGAATCAATCGTTTCCATCCGATCTGTACCTCTGAAACGCGCGATACGGATTTCATGATGCGAAATATGTTCTGTAGGTTCTTTGCCAAAGAAAAGTAAAGCCGCGTTAGTTGGATGCAAATCGCCATTGTCTTGCTTCAAGATTTTTAGAGCATTGGCCAGAAAAGCCTTAACGGATATCTTTGGTACGGCAACCCTCAGCTTAACAGCTCTGTTTTGAAGAAAATCTTTTACAGCATTCTCGTCAATGGCGTCGTATCCAAGGTCTTTACGGATTGCTTTATCGAAAGGCCCTTTGCTAAATTCACCTTTGTCATCTAAAAACGATATCACGCTGTTCAGAATTTGTGTCTTTAGCTCATCGATATTACGAAACCGCTTATAAATAAAGGACGCCTTAATATCTTTCAAGAAATTTTGAGTATCACGATCTCTTTTCTTATCATCAGAAGAAGCGCCTTTAATGAAAGCGAGTATTTCCCCCTTGGATTTCGCCTTCAGGAAATGCCTGAATTCACGTTCGGTGGCGGATAGCCCATCTTTGCCCTTATCTCCATATGTGTTGGCTATTATGCAGACGTACACATCGCTATCCGTGACGTTCTTAAGATACGTTGTAACTGCGGATTTCCCTTTGGCAGGCAGATCCTCGAATAGGAAAACATCAAAGAAACCACACAATGTGGCGTTCCCGGTAATAACTTCTTTAACGGCAAATCGCTCGTCTCTTAGTTCTTTCTGATTGGCGCTGACAAATATTTTATATTTCATCTTTAATGTCCTCTCTCATGACAAAGCTTCCAGTATTGGCTTTAAGATACTATCAACGCGGCAAATCTTGGCATAATGCATGATTTCTTTGGGTTTTATATTTTTTTCGGTAACAGCGATTTTAAGCGCTTCTCTGGCGACATCCGCGCCTATTTTATTGCGAAATTTAAAACAATCGGCAACCGTTTTGGCAAGACTGTATACTTTTATTTTATAACCTTCAATTTCGCGTTGTTCAATCCCTGCCTTCCATGCATTAGTCGCGAAGCGGTAAAATCTCACGGGAGGATATTTAATTCTATTGGCATGCGTTTTCTGTGGAATAGCAAGGTCTACCCGCTTAGGAATTTCAGTTGTCGCTTCGTGGAAAGCAAGAGCGGAAAGAAGACAAATTACCCCTCTTGGCGACTGAAGCGCCGCCGCGACAAGATCCGGATGAGAACCAAAGGTGTAGTGGGTTAGACGATAAAGCCCGCGGGCAATTTTTTCGACTTCCTTTTCTTTCTCAAGCGAAATAAGCGAATCGGGGTGAAATCCGGCTTTGAGAATATCGGTGAAACGAACCACCCCCCCATGATCCTTAAGAAAACTTACAAGCTCCTGCGTTCTTGTGCTCATTTAGCCTCCGTATAATATCTTACTATTTGTAAATAAGTATATATATTTTATACGATTATGTCAACGATTTTTTTAAAGGGGGGAGCGCGGAGCCTGCCTTTAGGTATTGTGACTGCTGGGTGGGTGGGGTAGCCAACCACCTCTGCTACCAAGAAAGATTCGGCTTCCCCGCCCGCAACTCCTGATAAAGTTGCGGGCGGGGGTGGACTCGACCGAGCAAAAATCAAACACCTTTTAAAAATTTTT
>DCOU01000079.1:0-1968 GCA_002322525.1 Candidatus Omnitrophica bacterium UBA1562
TTGGCGTTCTTTTTCTTTTTGCTCAACCTCAAGCCTCCTCTGACGTTCCTCTTCCTCTTTTTTGCGGGTGAGCTCTTCTTCTCTAGCCCTTTTTTCGCTTTCTTTAATATAATCTCTTATCTCAGGGTCTTGGCTAATTTCTAATGCCTTTTGCCACTCAATTTTAGCTTCTTTTAGTTTTCCTTCTTGATAAAGCTGGTTTCCCTTCTCAAAATGTTCTATAACTTTTGTCTCTCGCTCCTCATTACGCTTTCTAATTTCAGCTTGTTTTATCTCTTCATCTATTTTTTTAACATTCTCCTGTGCTTGTTCAAGCAAGCGTTTGAGGTTGTAGGTGTAACCTTTTATCGCTGGCTTCTCTTGGAATCGCGGGGCTTCTTGAGAGATTTTTTCTTCTTGAGCTGGCTGTGGCTCATTTTTTATTTCTTCTTTTTCCTGAGTAACCGCTGTCTGATTCTCTTGAGCATACAAAACACCATTGCTTAAGAAAAATACACCGGCAACTATAAAAACTGAATATGTTACCAATCTCATCCTTCGCATCTTGCTCCTCCTAGTTAAAATTTCAAATCTATAGGTACTGGCTCTGCCTCTTTGATTATCTTCTGCCATAATGCCTTTGCCTCCTGTAGTTTGCCTTCTCTATAATATGCGAGCGCTAATCTGTTATTTTCTTTGATACTCTTTTCCAATTCAATGCGATTCCTCACATACACCTCTGCCTCTTGATACAGCAAGCTTCCTGCTTGCAAAATTCTCTCATAATATTTTTCTGACTCTTTTAATTTGCCTTCGGCGTAGAATTTTTCTGCTAAATAAAAATATTTGTATAATTCTTGCATAATCGGGCTATCAGGCCGGCCCAATTCTTCGTTGACTAACTCTCCTGCCCAGAGCCTTATCATCTGCTCTAACCAAATTTGTCTGGCGCGTTCAATCTCTTCAGGGGTGCGATCATAGAATTTTCCAGTAAGCCGGATAAACGGGCCTTGAGCTGTGTAATTAAGATGAGTTAAGTCATCATTAAAATTAGTAAAGTTGTAACCCACTCCTACCTGGATAAACTCACCAACTTTTCTGGCTACTTCAACTAAGACACCTTGTTTATAATCCTTAGCCTGCTTTTGTGTAAGGCGCCTATATTCCCCGCCCACCTGCCAATCTTTATTTAGATTATAATTAACCCGCTGAATCGCCAGCCAGGTTTGGGTTTTGGTAAATTCAAATCCGGTTACTTTTTCTTCTCCCATCTTATAAGCCAATTTTTCCACCAGCTGCCATCTATTAGTTAAATCATACACTGCCTCGCCTGCTATGGTGTGGGATTTTTCTTTTTCAATATCTTTAAAATCAGTCTGGCCTGAAGGCGAATTATCCTCTAAATAAGTGTATCTTGCTAATAAATTAAGCCGGTCAAAATTAACTGGCCGATAAGCTATTCAGGTTACCAGTTCTTTGTATTGCGCTTTGGTAGATTTGGTAGTAGTATTCTTGGTCTGGGCGATATTTGCCTTGGCAAAGAGAGTGGTATTGGGATTAATTTTTCCCTCAACAGCATTATAGATAAGATATTGTCTTTTATCCTCCTGGCCATCATCTAAGCGGAGTTCTAATTTGCTGGATGCCTTAAGTTTTACTTCCTGTGTCTGTTTATCCTTATCCACAAAACCTAAACCAAAACTGCCAGCGTGTCTTGTTGCCTGACTGCCGTCATGATTCTGCACAATCCCCCGCTCGAAACTCCCCAGAGCGGCCCACTTATCGTTGATATCTCCGGATAAACCAAAGATATTGGTATTGGATACCTCAGTATCATCTTTAGAATGCTGAGTGGTCAAGGTCCCTTCTAATTTCTTGCCGTCTTTTTCTCTGGTTAAGCCATAGGTATTGGCCTGAGTCAATTTATCCCTGCTTTTGGCATAAGTTTTACTACTGGCGAGTTTTAATTCTTCGTTGACCTTCCTTTCT
>DCOU01000079.1:2078-3290 GCA_002322525.1 Candidatus Omnitrophica bacterium UBA1562
TGTTCCGAAAACCAGAGATTGGGTTTGCCCGCCTTGAGAAGAATCAGTAACTGCTGCAGTCGTATACACCTGAGTCTTCTCATTTACCTTTGCCTTACCGCTTAAGGAGGCAGTATCGTTTATTTCTCCTGTAATAGCATTAGCCCGCGACACATCCCCTGTCAATTCAAATTTATCTTTTACATTGGCAGATGCGCCTACGCTAGTAGCGGTACCTTGGTTGCCTACGGTTTCTTTCCCGCGCAATGACAACCACTCATTGGGCTTATGCACTATACCCAAAGTAGTTTGCTGATCAGGTGAGCCTTTTAAGGTTGCCTGCTGCTCCAAGGAAAGAGCGGTTTTTTTAGTGGCCTGATAATCTGCCTTTATAGCTACGACATCGGTTTCGGTATTAGTTTCAGATTCAAATTGCTCTTTCTTTTCTTTTACCTGTTGTTTTCGATATTCAGCAGTAAGCTTTAGCTTATCGGTGATAACCTCATGCTGTAGCTGTGCGCTGGTTGTCTCTGTCTTTGTGGCGCCTACTTGAAGCTGGGTCTGGGGGTTTCCATCGTCAAGGAGCTTTTGAATATCGTGTGATACTTTTAGCCTTGTTTTAGGAGTTATGTCTAAAGTTGCGCCGGCTCCCATAAGTTCTTTTCCTTGCTGAGAAATAGTGGAAGTAGAGGAAAAACCCTTTTCAATTTGTTTATAATAACCAGTCAAACCCAAACGGCCAAAAAGATACCCTTCGCCTTTTAATCCATAGGCCTTGCCTTTGTCTGCATTTCCGGTTGCCAGTTCCGTAAAGTTCAAACCGCCGTCAGTTGAGATAAAACTCCCCAAGCTTTGAGACTCGCTCTGGGCATATTCACCGGTAAGCTTGACATCTTTTCCCAGATGAATTACCGTATCTGTTCCTTTTAATATATAGTTCTTGTCTAACTGTTCTTCTCTGACATAAGTGCCGCCGACTCTTAAGTAATCGGTTAAAGACTGCTGGGCGCGGAGGCCATAGTTTCCCTCATCGTATTTATCTTTAGTCTCATATTCATAATCTACGACCACATAAACCGGATTGCCGTCTAAAAGTTGGCTGGAAATAATAGAATCTGATTCGCTGATTTGAGAAACCGGCTTCCAGAAAATGAGACGGCCTTCTGAATAATTTATCTGGTAATCCACTCTGGATTCCATTTGTTTTGCAGCTAAAACCAGGCCGGTAATTTT
>DCOU01000087.1:0-3672 GCA_002322525.1 Candidatus Omnitrophica bacterium UBA1562
TTTCCTTTTAGATATCCCACTGACTCCCGCGACTCGCCAGTCTGCCCTTCTATAGCAGATTGCCTTTGCTCAACCGAATCAACTCTCGCCTCTAATGTGCTTACTTTCGTTTCTAAACTATTTAGTCTTTTACTCGAAACTGTAGAACAGCCAACAAGTAAAAAAGTTATAGGTACGAGTGCCCACCATCTATCCCTCATCAAAAGCCTGCCTTTCTCTTTTAGATAATAGCGGCGGCTAACTTAATAAAGTAAAACTTGCGCTAGCCGCCACTATTTTATTCTTTTATTTAACCGGTGCTACCTCCTTGGTTTCTACAGCAATGCTTTCTACTTTTTGCTTTCCTAAGACGTCGGTGGTATATTCAACGGTTACTTTATCACCGGCTTTCAAATCAGAAAGCTTCAAGGTAGCATCTCCTTCGGCGATTTTTGTTTCAGGCGCTACTGCAAAGGTAGTATTCCCGTATGTGCTGGTAACCGCATCCTTCAGCTGCTTTACCACAACTTCGGATTTTACCAGGTTCACGGAAACCACTTCGCCTGAAACCGAGGTAACCTGTGCGGTTTGTGCTTTTTCTTGAGCAAAAACCGGCACCGCCACCCCCACCAACGCGACCACTGCTAAACACACTAACGCGACCTTCATTACTTTAACCATCCCCCCTCACTTCCTTCCTTGTGATTTGACTGTTACTACAATATTTGAAGCAACAAATCCGCCATCTTTTTCTTTCACATAATCAACTCTAACACTGCTGCCCGGTTTAATCTTAGAAAGAGGCATAATATGGCCATATCCATCTTTTTTCTTGTTCACTTCGTAGTTTCTGGGCGTTTGAGTAGGATATTAATATCCCTTAGTTTGAGAATACTTATTCCTTTTGCCAACAATTTTTTATCTTTGGTTTTTAGAAAATCGATCGTTATTCTGTTGCCAACCTTTATTTCTGAAAGCGTAATGGTGCGGTTATCATTGGCGGTAATCAGAGTAGAGGCATCAACTATAAAACTATTTTTTAGGTACTTTATCTTTCCTGCTCTGACTTTTTTCCTTTTTATAACTAATTTATTTCTTTCAGGGTCAACCTTTGCTACTTTTACATCGAGAATTCTATAACCCATTTTCGGTTTTTATCTTTTACCCCGTTAGAAAAACTATTAAAAAGACGGCTAACGGTCGCTTTCGGCGACCTTTTTCTAACGGGGTTTACCTATTTTTGTTTTACAAAAGCTATGATATTCCCGATAATCTTATCTACTATCTCATCGGGTAAACCGTCATTGAATTTAGACTTCTTACGCATATCTGGTTGGTCATTGACATAATCAACTACAATAAATTTCTCATTGCTTCGTAAGGCCATTTCTACAGAAAAAAGGTCTAAACCGCTTACAGTATGGATCATTTTGGTGAGCCGCCACATATCATAAAGTCCAAATCTATATATCTCCTTTATTGTAAGTATGTCATAGATGCGGGTTAATGGATTCCACCAGCATGGGTTTATCTTTCCAAGGCAATAGAAAACCCTAAACCAAGCAGGCCTGTTTTCTAGATTTACAGGATTAATCTTTTCTTGGGCAATATATTTTATATCTCCATGCTGCTCTTTTAATTTTATGACATCATCTAAAGATTGTGCATCTAAAATTACGCCATCGCCACATAAACCATTTGCTGGTTTAAGCACAAAAGGTTTAGAAACATATTTTATTTTAAATTCTAAGCTTTGCTTATCGTCCTGCGATCCTAGTAAGACTGTTTTGGGTATAGGTATATCGTGGCTGTTAAATTTCAAATGCATTTTAAATTTATCTGCTGATTCTTTTGCCCTATCTGGATGGTTGATAAAAACAATGCCTTTCCGCTTTAAGAAATTTGGCAAACCGCTAAATACGGAATCGTCTTCTGTGGTACGGTTAAGAAAGAGACGAAAATGAATATTGCCCTCGCTAATATCCTTTAAAGAGGTATAGAAATTATATCCATGTAGCAAATAAGGTTTTAACCCCTCTTTGAGGGCATAATTATTTAGCCCTTCCACAAACTCGTTATCCTCTTGACGGTCCCAGGCAATTCCTAAGTCAAAGGTTTCCATCTGTATTAGCCTATAACTTTAATAAATAAGGCAGTCTTTTGGGATTTATCCCTTGTATAACCGACTTCTACTTTATCGTCAGCTTTCAAACCCACAAGTTTCATTGGCTGATTAGAAATATTCGTAATTCTTACATTGGGATCCAGCAAGAAATCTATCTGTTTTTTCTGGGCTACTCCGCTCAAAATTTCTTCTATAGCCAAAGAAAAATGTTTCTTGTTATGGTCGATGCCAAAAATTTTGCCTTGGATAGTGCGTATAAAAGCAGACATTGCCTTATCCTTTCTTTTCCCCCGGCACTTTATGAATACGCGTATCTTTGACCCAAAGGTTGGTTATGCTATTGTTACAGTGTAAAGTTAATACTAAATCGTGGCCATCGCCATCGTATTCATATTCCTCAACAAGCTTACCGCTTGAAATTATCCTGATTTTTTCGATTAACCCCTTTTGACCATTGGAATATTCTATCGTATCGCCTACCCTTAATATTATCTCTTGTGGCATTTTGCACTCTCTCTAATCTTTTTAAGATGCCTGCCAATAAGCCTCTGCGCCTCCTGTTTATTGATATTTTGCACAAAAGAAATTTCATCAGATAATATCTTATTGATACGTTCAAACAGATTCTTTTCCGGTCCTTTCAATTTATCTATAGTATCTAAAAAAGCTAAGTTTCTTAAGACTTCGGCAACTTTTAAAATATCATTACTTATCAGTTTTTCAGTATATACTTTTATCCGCTCTTTATAAGGTAATTCATCTGGCAATTCATCAGGTTTACCAAGCACGTCTAAAACTTTTGCGACTTCCTCTTTCTTGATGGGATAACGTAAATCTAAAGCATGAGCAACAGGAATCATTACTTTCATTTTTTGCATATAGATAATGTAACAGTCCTGCTTGCCGTAGTAAGTATTTTGAGCTTCAATTGCCGCAATCTCACAGAGGCCGTAAGAACTATGGATTACCTTATCGCCTACTTTAAACATTTTTGGTATCACTCCTTATCAAAGTTTCTCTTGTGCCTTTAGGGATTTCTCTTTTAAAATGACAGTCATAACATAACCATCTGCCTGTGCCGTATTGTCTTATAACCATTCCGACTTTTTTAAGGCACGACTCGCAGGTGAACCCCGCAGACCTGCCGAGCAGGTGCGGGGTGAATTTAGAATTTGCATTTGATTCTTTTCGCACAAATTTATGTTCTTTTATCCCGCACCTTTTTAATATCCCACTGCTTGCGGCGTGGGTTACATCATATAGAAGTTCGTTTTTAGCAGGGGTTACCCCAAAAAGGTGCGGGATTTATTTAATAACAATTGCTCTAAATTTACAAATCTCCTGGCATCTGCCGCAGGCGTTACATTTAGATAAATCGCTAATCTGAACAATATCTATTTTATTATTCCCCTTAAATGTTTTCTCCTGCCAAATCAAGACCTTATGCGGACAATTGCTTATACAGAGGCCGCAATTAGTGCATAAGCTATAGTTTAAGCTAATACTTACTTTATCCCCTTCAAAGGTTACCTGTCCTGCTTTTTTCTTCTGGCTTGTGGCTTTGGCTA
>DCOU01000087.1:3841-5131 GCA_002322525.1 Candidatus Omnitrophica bacterium UBA1562
CCAAACCACGGCCTTCTGGCTTGTAGGTTCTTCTATAATTTTGACCACTTGAGAATATTGATTTCAATGCCTGATTTTGTTTCCTTCTTTAACTCAAATTTATCTAAGAAACCTGAATTTTTATCTAATCCTAAAGGATAGACCTTCCTAAACCTCTTAAAGGAAGGGTCTAATCCTAAAGGAGAGACCTTCCTAATACCTTTTAAGTAAGGGTCTAAGGAGATGCCCTTTTTGCTTAGATTACAGTTATTATTTAAGGCTTCTTGCGCTTTTTCTAGAGACATATTTTTGTTATATACATACACCTCTAAGCCAATTTTGCGCTCCAGTTTATAGCAGTTTAAGCAGAGGTAGGCATCAACCTGATTGAAGATTAACTCTTTAGCTAATTCAAATACTAAATCTGCTAATTTCTCAAGGTCTGAATTCTGAAATTTGATGGGTTTAATAAAATCAATTGCCTGAACCTTTACCCTCAATAAATCAAATTCGCTGGTTATGTTTCTACCTTGAAACTGAAGCATCTGTCCTTCTACACTACTATGTTAATTTTTGACTATTTTTTAATATTTTATTATTGTAACTTATTGTACACAAGTATGTTAAGAATATTTAATCCTTTGACTATGAATTTGTGAAAAATTCATTTTTAACAAAGTCGTGCTTCTATAATTTTCAGTTGATTGTTTTGGCGGGTCTTGGTGAAGAGAACTACAAAGGATATCTAAAACTATGAGGCCTGTCAAAAGGGTTTTTTAAAATTTATATAAAAGCTTTTGAGCTCTTATTTCAATCAAAAATTAAAAACTGCTTCCCAATAATACCAAGACCCGACATTTCTGTTGTTTTTCCTATTTTGCCTCTCCTTCTTTTTGAAAACCTACTTTTCCCTTACCTAAACTATTTAAGACCGCCTCTGTTCTTTTAAGTTTCTTACGCAACATTTCCGCTATCGGACGCAACACCTGAAAGATGTCGTGGTCTTCAATATTGTAATAGGTAGCTGTGCCTTGTTGCCTTGACTTTAAAATACCACCTTCCCTCAAAACCAACAGGTGCCGGGAAAGGCTCGATTGAGGTATGCCTAAGGTCTTAACAATGGCTCCCACGTTCTTTTCGCCACTCTTTAAGAATTCAACAATCTGGAGCCGCACAGGATGGGCTAATGTCTTTAAAAAATCCGCTTTTATCTTATAGACTAGTTCTTCCATATTTCCTTATTCCTCAATATTCGGATATTTAAAATTATATCACAATTTCTTGTGGTGTCAAGCAAAATCGCCTTCGGCG
>DCOU01000041.1 GCA_002322525.1 Candidatus Omnitrophica bacterium UBA1562
TTTAACGCTAAACTCACTGCCTGCATAAATCCTCCTATTTTTTCTTGCCTCTCTTTTCCTTGATCAAAACAATATCAGCTAGGTCTATGGCCCTGGCTGATATTTTTTTCATTTTTTCAAGATCGTTTAAAGATGCGATATAAAAATTAAAACTAGCTCCTTTTATTTTTTTCGCCCGCTTTAAAAGACGATTGAACCCTTTTTCGCTTTCAAAGAATATATCAATAAACTCCATGCCGCTTTTATCTTGCAGCGTTACCCACTGGCCGATTAACAAATGCGGCCTGTCTATAATACTAAAGATATATTTATCACGGCTTAAAAGGCCTTTATTCTGCATCACTGAAAAAAGTTTGCCTGCCGTATCTGCTTTTGCCGGCACTACAATATCTATATCCAGCGTAGCCCGAGGAATACCGTGCAGCGCTATAGCCGCGCCTCCGACAATGACAAACGGGATTTTTTCTGCGGCAAGCAGTTTAAGAACTTTTAGCGGAACTTTTGGAACGGGAAAGATGTTTTTTCCAGCCATTTCGCAATCCTTCTGCGTATCTTTTGGAATCCTTAGGCATAATTTGCCATAAAGAATGCCCTGCGTTAAGCGCCTGCATAAGTTGCTCTTCCGGCGCCAATCTCGAAAACTGCTTAAAATGATTATGCCTTATCTCACGCGCAGTACTCATATCTTTTCATCCTATCGTAAATTCCCTTTAATTAACTTTAGTTATTCTACCGCCAAATAGCTATTTATGCAATTATAAATTATCCAGAGTAGTGTCATTGCGAGGCCGCTATTAGCGGGCCGAAGCAATCTCAAAACTTCAATCCGTATGCCCCTGCTTTTCCCACCTCTTCAAAATCCCCACAATATACCCAAAATTCCTTGAAGGGTTATCCGCCCTCATTCTTGTTGTTATTATTGTTGCCTTTTCTACCCACTCCTCGCTATATCTGCCTATAATCTGTATAAATGCTTCCACTTTCTGTGTATTATTACCTTCTTCTATCATAATAGCAAATCCCCTTGCCTTATTTACTAATTCCATTCCATAAATATTCTCCAGCTCTTTCCATTTTTTATCTATCTCTTCCTGTGAAAGGAGCGGCTTTATTCTGTATTTATTTGGCTTTCTATTGCCTGAAAATACACCCTTGTCATTCAGCGCCTCGTCATACTCTACTTCCAGAAGCCCTAATTTCTTTAGCTCTCGCATCCCACGCATGACTGTCCATTTATCAACATTGAAATCCTCGGCTAAAAGATCAAGCGGCAAGCTCCACCACGGCTTAATATCGCTGAATTCAGTCCTGTATATATTGATTAAATAACAGAATTTACTTCTTAAATCAAGTTTTCTGCTCCAGCCATATTCCCAATACGCTAATGGCACCTTAAAATATTTAATCTCAGGGGCTTTATATTCTTTGGATCTATCTTCATAATCTAATAGAGTTATCTCTGCGGGATTATTTATTTTAAACTCGCAATCAATAAGCCTATATTTATCCTTTAATCTCTTTAGGGCCTGATTTATCCTATTCCTGTAATCCCGCCTCTTGGTTATATCTAAACCAAACCATTTTCCCATTTTCTCATAGTCTAATTCAAATTTTGCCCCGCTCTTATCAAAATCCTTAAGAAAAAGTAAATACATATCAAATGCCATTTCATCGCGGTCATGTACCATTGCGCCTGCTAAAGCCGCATCACGTAAAAACGCATTCCTTACTGCCACTGTCTCTATCTGTGCCCTGTCTAAATCACCTTTATCTATTGTTTTCAAACCTTCAATACGGCCTATCTTCTCTTTAGCATATTCCTCTGACTCAATAAGAGTCACGCTTTCCCTGTTTAACCTCAAGGCGCTCGTAGACCAGTTCATACTCCCCTCAATTATAATCTTTCTATCTATAACGATTAATTTATCATGGAGCGTTTTGTCCTGAATTACAAACTTACAATCAATTCCTGCCTCTACCAGCATCAGACACGCTTCATCATTCCTATCGCTAAGTTCTCTTGTCCGCTCACTACCCCTATAGTCATAACTTTTATCCAATCTCACCACTACCTTAACCCCTCTTTTATGCGCCTCAATTAAATCCTGGACCAATAAATACGGCAGGCTCAGCTTATCATGCTCACTCACAATAATCCCATATAGCGACACATAAATAGACTCCTGTGCCTTCCCCAGACTTTCATTCACTGCATCATAATATTTAGTATCACTGATATCCTTAACATCGGCAGGAATTGAATATGCTACGATAGGGCATAACAAAACAAGTGAAATCAATAAGACCGCTAAAAAAGTGTCATTGCGAGGCGTTCTTTTCTTGTCATTGCGAGGCGCGAAGCGCCGAAGCAATCTCCTAAGCATCTTTTAATCTTCCCCTATCTCAATCTTTATGGACGAAATCCCGCTGGCAGGAAACTTTTTCGTATCTTGATTATTCACTGTATATTCCCAATTATCATAATCAAAAGATATGGCGTAACATCTTTCAACTTCCTTATTATTAAACTTCACTATCCATCCACCTTTTGACATAAAAACCTCTCTTATCTTTCATCCAGAAAAACAGCCCCTATCAATTCCCAGCATTCCCTATTTTCTTATTCTGCTTTTATCACTTCTGTTTCATCGGTTAAAGCCTTTAACTCAAGACTTTTTATCTCTGGTAGCGATGCGCCAATTATCCCCTGCATATCACCGTACATCCTGGCTGTACTAGTAATTACTTTCTTAATCTGCTGTTCTCTCTTGGACCAAAGTTTCTCCATAGCTATCTTCTCTTTGGCTAAATCAGTGTTCATGGTGACAAATGCCTCTACAATAGCCTCTATCTTTTGCTTGAACTCTGTCCCGGAAAGGTAGTTATATATTGCCTCCATCTTTTCAGCCTTTCCAACCGCTGCCTGCTTAGCGCTGCTAACCTCTATAAGATTTGCCCTCAGAGCAGCGGCAACTGCTATGGCCAAAGGATAGCTGGTAACCCACACACCTTTGAATTGAGTAAATCCATTAATCTCTTTGGGCAGGACAATGCTCATCAAAACTGCTATATCAGCCTTTATTTCCCTCTGATCATCCTTTAATTTATCTATCCAGTCATCATTCCAGCCTTTGGTGCGTTTTGACTCCCAAATGATAGTTCCGCAATACTGCCCCATAGGACTATGGACTTTCTGCAAGACATCTGCGCCTCTAATCCCCTTAGGAACCGGTTCTATGATGTCATAAGGAAAAGCTGACTTAAGCATCTCTTCTAATTCAATCTCTAATACTTCCCCCTGCGACTGCTGTGACCCCTGCTCTGCTTTTCTCTTAGCCTCATCTAATTGTTTTATCAAATCCGAGATCTTCTTATCCTTATCTTTATCTTTGAGCTGATATTCTTCCCCTGCCTTTCTGGATGCCTCAGTAAAAATATTAGCGCGTTCAGAATCGATCCGTCTGGCAACTTCCAGGTCTACGCTTCTCTCCCGCTCCTCCAGCGCAGTTTTTTGTTTTCTCAAGCTGAGCTCATTTTTCTGCGTTTCCTGAAGTTTCTTATCTTTAGATTCTAAATCTTCTTTAAGGGCCTTGATTTCCAGGAAAGCTTCTGTTTCTGCCTTCTTTTTTGCTTCCTTAGCTATTGTTTCTCGCTCTAAGATAAGTTTCCTGGCAACCTCTTCCTCAATTTTTTTATCTGCCTCTCGCTCCGACTTGGCTATTGCCTTCTCCTTAGCAGCAAGCGTCTTTTCTAGAGTTGACAGCTCGTTGTCACGTTTATTAAAACCTTCCTCCATTCTTTTGCATAAATCAGCTTCAATTTTCTGGGTAATAGCTTGAGTTAACGGAATTTCTTTTTTGCAAAAAGGGCATATTACGGTTTGTTCGGCCATTTCTAACCCTCCCATTCGAATCACTTTAAAAAATCTATAATTAACCTTTCGGCGAATATTCGGCAGGGGAGTCGAACCCCTACGGACTTGCGTCCACTAGTTTGGAAAACTAGCGTGTCTGCCATTCCACCAGCCGCCCAAAGCCCCACTTAACATATACCCTTTGAGTTGTATATGAAAAAGGGATGCTCCCTTTTGGTGGGCCACCACGACCTTCTTTAAAATGAAAAACATCAGGTCTAATATTCTATTCATTTAGCTGGAAATCTCAAACCATGCTGAAGATTCAATGATTCTGCATATCTTTTCAACATTCCAACCCCGTCCTTATCAATATGAAAAAGAAAAGAAAGCCAACCATTTATGTGGTTAATCCGTTGCGGCTTATCTTCCTCCTTAATTTTGCCTCTCAAAAGTTGATATATTTTAACCCGCAAAATTCTCTTTTCCTGTCTACCAATACCAACGGATTTTTCTCCAACGACTAAACCTGTAACTTCTCTTCGAGTCCTTTTTCCCATAAAGCGCGTCTTTGCTGTGTTTAAGTTAAACCCTTCCTCATTCAAGATACGTTCGACAAATTTCCTAATCCTCAGTAATCGAGCAAAACTAAGCGAGGAAAACGTTAAGTCATCAGCATATCGACTATATGTAACATTGTGTTTTCCTACATAGCCTGCAATTCGCCTATCAAGACGAATACATACAATATTTGAAATCATTGGCGAGGTCACGCCACCTTGAGGCAAAGCTCCTTCACAAGTACACAGTGAAGCTAATAAATGTGAAACATGCAGGTTATATCCCATCGTTTTAAAGATGCTATATACCTTCGCATATTTTATGGAGGGGAAAAAATCGTCTAAATCTAAACAAAGGAAATATTGATTGCCCTTATGCGCTAAAGCATTCTCTCGGATTCCCATTTTTTCTCGAAAACCAGTAGCCACATCTGCTAAAGTAATTTTTTCTAGAATATTTCTCAAGATCCACACTTGAACTGCTTTTGTTTCCTTGTTGGGACAATGAATTATCCTTGGATCCCCATTTCTTTTAGGAATTGAAAATGAAATATATTGCTTACTATTAAATTTAGAAAGCCTGTAAAGAAGATTTTCGGATAAATGCAAGTAATCGGATAAATCTTTAAGATTATTTATAATAGGCAATCCAAATAATTGTAATCGATACTGTTTCATAAGTTTTGTTAAGAGAGGGTGGGAAGCACAGGAACTTACTCTTAAACATACTAATTAACTGTTTCGCAATTTGCTCGGCAAATTGTGAACACAGTTAATTAGAAACATGTAGCCGGTTTTCGTTAGGGATGGCGATTAGCACCATCCACGAGCTGAAGCAATTGCGCATCAGCCGAACTAAGAACTTGCGCCCCCCACCTACTATTTTTCCTAAGCGTATTATTTAATACAGCAACTCTTAATTTATCTAAGATAATATTTCTTGGCCATTGATGTTTTAATAAATTCGTAAACCTTTTTAACCCTTCTTTGGTTAACTCATATTTTCCAGAAAGCAATATTAACTCTTTATTACGCAATAAAATATTTAAAGAAGAATTTGCAATTGCTAACACAATCTCTTCGTCTTCGCTACCAATTGCCTTAATCATTTTGTTGATCTCAAGCCAACCAATAGGCTGCATAACGTAAACCGCAGCTAAAAGAAAAAATTGCGCATTGATGAGGTTCTTAATAGTAATATCCGGCGTTACTTGCTTCGCTATTCTTCGGATATCCCCTCTAACCTGCTCGCCCAACTTCTTTAAAGATTCTTTATTTCTATCTTTAAAATCATAATAAATCACAGCGTCATTAGTTTTCTTAAGCATTTTTACTGGACCAAGCATGATGAAACTTTTATCTTTCTTATATTTTTGATCAACTATAACAACCAATCTTTTCTTTAACTCTCTATGGTTAGCAAAAGCACCCAACTCAGCTATTGCGCCAGGGCTTTCAAGAATAATAACTATTACATGAACGCTCTTCGCTAATAAGTTTTCAAGACGCAAAAGATCTATTTGATTCTTCCGCTGAAGCAATTCATCAAATAATTCTTCCGGGTAAAAAACCTCAAGACTTGGATAGTATAAAACATCAAGCAACTCTCTACGCAGGGGATCCCTTAGGCTATTTCGAACACCATGTCCGCTCCCTATCAGAAAAACATTTAATTGATTCCTAATTAAAACTTGGAAGATGTATTTATGTATTAACGTTGCAATTTCTTTGTATATCACTTAAGGCCTCACATCAAAAACAGTTAATGGAGCTTATTTAATCAGATACCTCGGATCCTTTGGACAATTCTTTTCTGCCCACACTTTCAAGCGCTGATTTAGCCCATCTTCAAAATTACTTTCAAAAGGCCGCTCAAGTGAGTCAGAACTAGATAACTCAGTCAACACAGTCAAAACGGAAGTTTCAACTTTTTGCTTTTTACGTAGTTCATCTAAAACGACCCATGGTTTGTCTTTAGAACCCGCTCCAGTTAGGTTACTATCCTTATCTATCCTTAACTCAAGATGTGTGTGTTCAAATGTAGGCATAGATAATCTATGGACAACCCGGGTTCCCTTTGCCCTAATAGTTTCGATCTCTTGACAAATATCTTTGTTAGCCGTCCATGCCCCGTTTATTTTACCATCTCTACGATAAGGAGAGTCTGTATCATGAAGTATAGAAAATGGAACACGAAATTCTTCCAAAATTCGCATAATTAATAACATAGTATATTTGCCACGGGCTCGAATTATCGCAGGCTTCCGACTAATTGGAAACTTTTCTGGGTACTTATTAATCAAAAATTCAAATGCCCCATACTCGGTATCGCCTTCCACAATCATAGGTAGTTGGCCAAAAAACATCTCCGCGAGCCCTTGATCAAAGCGGTTTAACATTTTTAAATTTTCTTTTTCATCTTCTGAGAACTTTACTGAGTCGCTTCTATAAGTTTTAGGCGTAGGATTGGCCTTATTTCTCTCTAATCGAACTATGGTAGTATGGTCATTAAGCGGATCTATGAAAAGAGGTGAATGCGTAGCTAACATTATCTGCCACCTTCCGTCTTCAACTAAATCATAAAGATACCGACTTGCCGCTCGTATTGCATTCGGATGTAACGCAATTTCTGGCTCGTCTATAATTAACATATAGCCGGGAAGAGACAATTCTCCAGTTTGTTCTGCAAGCTGATCTTCAGGTTTTAGCCCAGAAAGCGCTGCAAGTTGTCTTTTAATATCCTCAATTTCAGTACTTTTTGCCTGCTTTGTTTCATCTTTCTTAGCGTTTCCCATTTCATTCTGAAGTTTTTTAATACGTTTTTGAAAATCTTCTGTTTTCCTTCGTTTCTGTTCTGCGATGTCCGATAAAGCCTTCAATCGTGAACGTACTTGAAGCATTGTCCAAAATAATGCTCTTTGAGAACCAGTTCCTTGCTGCATCCATGATACTTCATCTCCTACATCAAGAAATTTAAGATGTGAGTTTTTAAGAAGCATCTGCAATGGATCAATTTTAACATCACCTATTCCTATATTAAAATTCATTTTAAGATCAGGGAAAATAGCATTATGCGATCGATTCAAGTCTCGTTCTAGTACATCGAGCTGATCCTTTTCTTTTTCAATGGGAGCCTTCGCCAAACTATTTACTTGGAGAATTGCTTGCCGCAAGTCCGATGTGTCATCTTCCATCATTTGCTGTAACTTTTCGGCTACCGGCTGGAGTACTAATGTCATAAGCTTCTTATGCTCTTCTTGAGGATCATCAAGTGATCCAATGCGAAAAGGAACAGGCAATCGGCTTGCAAAGACTGTATCAAGGCCACTTGCTTTATCATCGGTTGCGTAGTTATTTAACTCTGGGTCCCAAGTTGTTCGAATCTTGCTCCATTTAGTTTCTGCGCTCCACTCCCATTTGCTTCTAACTACCAAAAGACCCTTTTCTTCGACTTTCCATTTTTCAGCAATATTCTCTATGCCACGAGGAATGTGAACCCAAATCTCCACAGTAGCAGGGGTACCAGCGGAACGCTTGCAAAGATCAGCTTCGGGATTAAATACTGCTGTCCCAAGAGCGAGTTCGTAAGCTCTTAGTACAGTAGACTTACCTGTATTATTCGTACCGACAAGGCATAAAATGTTATCAAGCGCAATATCACATCCCTCTGGTCCGATACACCCTATATTACAGATACGCATCTTCGCTAAACGAGATATCTCAGCCATAGACTTTTCTCCATATTAAAGAAAAATTACAGACGCTTTACAAAACTCACTAGAGGCATTTGATTTCTTTAATTATAGTTTTCGCGCTCTTGTCTCAAGCTTGTCAATCAAAGGATAAGCTTTCTCTTTTAACATACCCGTTTTTTTAGCGATAGTGACC